>MVDB01000029.1 GCA_002050025.1 Desulfobacteraceae bacterium 4484_190.2 | reverse complement strand
GTAATTCAGATTTTTGCAATGGAAAGCGTCCTCTTAAGGACCTTGAAAAAAATGCAAAAGGATGGTAAGGAGAAATCAAAAATACATATTGCTGCCACGCGCGTTTACATAAACGATGTATTCCCCAAGATAGACATGATGGCAAAACAGATTTTTGCAGCCATATCTGAAGGAGAAGAGCTCAAGACCCAGTTAATGGCGTTAAAAAAATTGGCTCGCTATACACCGATAAATTGTATTGACCTGAGAAGAGAAATTGCGGATAGTATTATCCCTACTGCAAGCTATCATTTGACAAAGAGATAGATAAGGCAACATTACAGGAGGACTAATAGATGGACATAATAGTATTGAAGTCATAGTTATCAAAAAATATCTCATTCTCAAACAGCCTCTTAGGAAAAAGTAATGCATAATTCATCAGATAAAAAATTGGTCTCCATCGTACGTTATGAGAAACCATTGGAATCGGTCCGGAAGGCCGTGGAGTTAGCGAAGGGTCTAAAGAACCTTCCTGCCAAAGCAAAGGTGTTCATTAAACCAAACATCGTGTTCTGGACCAGGACTGTGCCATTTCCCAAGTGGGGTGTTATTACAACCTCCCGGGTCGTGGAAGATATGGTGATTTTGCTCAAGGAGCGGGGAATTGATGATATTGTGATAGGGGAAGGCTCTGTCACATTTAATCCCAAAGACAAAGAGACAATTGCCAGTGCATTTGAAACTCTCGGCTATAACATTTTAGGCAAAAGGTATGGGGTCAAATGCATCAACGTCTTTGAGCGGCCATTTGAGAAAGTCGATCTCGGGGAAGGAGTAGCCCTGAATTTCAATGCTGATATGCTGCACAGTGATTTTGTAGTGGACATCCCGGTCTTGAAGACCCATGCCCAGACAGTAGTAAGCCTTGGCATAAAGAACTTAAAAGGCACTTTGGATATTAAATCGAGAAAAAAATGTCATAGTGCGGATCAGGAAAAAGATCTCAACTACATGATAGCAAAAATCCCCGAAATGCTACCTCCATGTTTCACTATTTTAGACGGCATATACACCAATGAGCGGGGCCCGGGGTTTGATGGAAAAATCAGGAGAAGCAATATCCTGGTGGCCTCATCTGACATACTTTCTGTGGACATGGTAGGCGCGAAGGTCCTGGGGCATGAGCCGTCAGAGGTACCTTATCTTACCTATGCAGCACAGCATTCAGGAAGGCCCACCGATTTATCTGACATCGAAGTGGTTGGGGAAAAGATTGATGATATGGCATCTCCACATGAATACGCATTTCCGTATGCAGAGGACGAGGACGGGAGTCTTCCGTTGCCCATGAAGCGTATGGGTATCCGGGGGATCTCCTATCGCAAGTACGATCTCACCATGTGCACGTACTGTTCGTTCCTAAATGGACCGATCCTTACCGGGATTGCTCAGGCATGGAAAGGAGAGCCGTGGGATGAAATAGAGGTACTCACCGGGAAGGCTATGAAACCCACGCCGGGGAAGAAAAAAACCATTCTTATAGGAAAATGCATTTACCAGGCCAACAAGGACAATCCCGATATCCAGGAGATGATTGCTGTTAAAGGGTGCCCGCCCTCCACAAAGCAGGTTGTGGATGCCTTTCATCAAGCCGGAATTTTTCTAAATCCGACTATTTTCGAAAACATGGATAACATACCTGGATTTTTTATGAAAAAATACAAGGACAGGCCAGAGTTTGATGAGGCCTTTTTCAGGGTCAAATAAAATAATTCCTGGTTGCCTTGATAAGTTCCTGGCTGAATCTGTTCCCAACAGGGACGATGAGCCTACCGCCCTCCGCAAGCTGGTCAAGGAGGGGTTGGGGGATTTTAGGCGCACCGGCCGTAATAATAATGGCATCATAGGGCTCATATTCCTTCCATCCGAGGGTTCCGTCAAAGGCCTTGAAAAGGATATTGTTGTAACCCAATTCGGCTAGAACGGTTCTCGCTTTGACCATTAGAGGTCTAACCCTCTCAATAGTGCAAACCCTTTTAGACAGCTCGGCCAGAATGGCTGTCTGATAACCGCTGCCAGTACCGATCTCAAGGGTCATTTCTGTGCCGGTGAGTTCCAGTGCTTCAGTCATGAGGGCCACGATATAGGGTTGGGATATGGTCTGATTGTGCCCGATAGGCAAGGGGTGGTCATTGTAGGCTTCATTCACAAGGGCTTCTTCCACAAAGCGGTCTCTGGGTACCTTGCCCATGGCATCCAGGACTCGATGGTCTTTGATCCCTCGCGGGATGAGCTGGTTTTTGGCCATTCTTTCCCTGGCCAACCGGTAATCGGGTATGTGGACCACGGCATTTCTCTTTAAGGGTGGACTTTAAACTAAAGTTTAATATTAACATACAAATGATGTAAATGTAACCCTAATTACCACTCTTTTAAAAGTGGGATAGGGTTCTATCCATAAAATAATTATAATCTAAAATCAGCGGGTTATCCATTCCTTTGACTTTATCGTGCACAGCTTCCATGGCATCTTGACAACCGGTTTTTCGGGTGGTAACGTCGCCACTTCTGAATCAAGGCTCATTTAGTCGCATCCATATACAGAATGGATGCTTTTCTTGTTCAGTACAGCGTTGCGCCGGAGGGAACCAATGAACTTTCAAGAATTGATTATGGCCCTGGAAAAATACTGGGCTGATAACGGGTGTTTGATACAGCAGCCCTATGACCTTGAGGTTGGGGCCGGGACGTTTAATCCTGCAACCCTCTTGAGGACATTAGGTCCGGAACCATGGTCGGTGGCCTACGTGGAACCTTCCAGACGTCCTACTGACGGTCGGTACGGAGAAAACCCCAACCGTTTGGGACATTACTATCAATACCAGGTGATCATTAAACCCTCTCCCATTGATATACAGGATATGTATCTAAGGAGTTTGAAGGCTCTTGGGCTGGATCCCCTGGACCACGATATCCGGTTTGTTGAGGATGACTGGGAATCCCCCACCTTAGGTGCTTCAGGGCTTGGATGGGAGGTATGGCTTGATGGTATGGAGATCACCCAGTTTACATATTTTCAACAGGCGGGCAGCATCAGGCTGGATCCAATTTCTGTAGAGATCACTTACGGGTTGGAAAGAATATCCATGTATTTACAGGAAAAAGAAAACGTATTTGATCTTATGTGGAATGATCGGTTGACATATGGAGATGTCCATAAAAAAGGGGAATGGGAGCTGTCTGTGTATAATTTTGAGACGGCTGATGTGGACATGTTTGTAAAAATGTTTGATATGCAAGAGAGAGAATCCATCAAGCTCTCTGAGAAAGGGCTGGTCCTGCCTGCCTATGATTATTGCCTCAAGTGTTCACATACATTTAATATCCTGGATGCCAGAGGGGCAATCAGTGTGACAGAAAGAACCCATTACATTGATCGTATCAGAAATCTGGCGCGTCTTGCTGCAAAAAATTATTTGGTTCAGAGAGAGGAAATGGGATACCCTTTGGGGATTGACTATTGACGATTGAATATTGACTAATGACGAGAAAAAATATGTCTGCTGAACTGCTTTTAGAAATCGGAACAGAGGAGATTCCCTCAGCTTATCTGGAAGAAGGGTTAAATGAACTGAGACGGCTTGCAGAAGCCTGTCTAAAAGAAAACCGGATTGAGGTGACAGGTAATCTGCGCACATATGGAACCCCCAGGCGATTAGTGCTGATAGGAAAGACCATTGCTGAGAAACAGGAAGACCTGGTCAAGGAGATGACAGGGCCTCCAAAGACAGTGGCCTATGATAAAGAAGGGAAGCCGACTAAGGCCGCCATTGGTTTTGCGAGAAGGCAGGGCGTTTCCGTTGACGAACTGGAATGTATAGAGACGGCCAAAGGGGAGTACCTGTTTATTAAGAGCAAGATTCCAGGGAGGCCTGCCAGAGATATTCTGGCAGAGGTCTTGCCAAAACTCGTTGGAAACATACCCTGGCCCAAATCCATGAGGTGGGGGAGTGTAGGTTTTTCGTTTGTACGACCTGTTCACTGGGTTTTGGCCCTTTTGAATGGGGAAGTAATTCCATTTGAAGTTGCTGGCGTAAAGAGCGGGAATACTACCAGGGGCCACCGGTTTATGGCACCTGAGGTAATGAAAATTGTGGATGTTCGGGATTATTTTGCAAAAATAGAGAAAAGCTTTGTCCTGGTCGATCAAAAGGAAAGAGAACAAGTCGTGGAGAAATTGGTAATTGAAGCGGCTGAGTCAGTGGGTGGAAAACCTGCCAAGGACCGGGACCTGTTGAGCACAGTGGCCAATCTTGTAGAATATCCTTCTGCGGTTTGCGGCAATTTTGACAGGAGTTTTCTTGATGTCCCTGAACCTGTTTTGATTACGGCCATGAGAGAACATCAGAAATACTTTGCTGTTTACGATGGGGAAGACCGATTAATGCCCAATTTTGTGGCCGTGAACAACACCATTGCAAGGGATACGTCCGTGGTAAAAAGAGGTCATGAACGTGTCTTGCGTGCCAGGCTTTCCGATGCAGACTTCTTTTTTAAGGAAGATCTGAAACGGCCTCTACAGGACCGGCTTGAGGATCTAAAAAGGGTTACATATCAGGCTGATTTAGGGACCTCATATTCCAAGGTTCAACGTTTTTCCAGACTGGCTGAATACTTGGGCGGAAAAGTACTCCCGGGAAAGATCGAACAAATAAAAATTGCGGCAAGTTTATGCAAATGTGATCTTGTCAGCCAGATGGTCACTGAATTTCCGAGCCTGCAGGGCGTGGTGGGAAAAGTGTATGCCCGGATTGAGGGACAGCCTGAAGAGGTATGTGCTGCAATTTATGAGCACTATCTTCCAACAAAGGCCGGAGGACAGCTTCCCACATCCAGGATCGGGGCCGTTGTTGGCCTGGCAGACCGAATGGATACCATTATCGGGTGTTTTGCTGTCGGTCTTGAGCCTTCAGGCACAGCGGATCCCTTTGCCCTGCGAAGACATTCTCTATCTATTATCCGGATTGTGGAAGATATGGGATGGGACCTGTCGCTTAAAGAGTTTATTGAAAGAGGCCTGTCTATCTCACGTGAAGAAGTCGAATTCGATAAAGGCCGTGTGTTTGCCAAAATTTCCGATTTTTTTAAAGAACGGTACAAGCAGATGATGTTGCGATCTGATTATGAGACTGACCTGATTGAGGCAGCCATATCGGTGGAGTTTGATCGGATAAATGATCTGCGCTTAAGAATTGAACAGCTCAAGAGATTTGCTACTGAGTCAAGTGAGTTTCATGACCTGGCCCTGACTTTTAAAAGAGTGACCAACATCCTTAAAAAACAGGAAAAGACATTTGAGGTAGATACGAATCTGTTCAAAGAAACTTCTGAATCCGTCCTTTGGAAGACATTTCAGGCCTTGAAAGATGATGTTTATGGATGTTTGGGAAGGAAGGATTATTATGGGGCGTTGGGACTTATGCTCAAACTCAGGAAACCGGTGGATGATTTCTTTGATGAAGTGGAAATCCTTACAAAAGAAAACGAGGCACTAAAAGCCAACAGGGTAGGGATTCTGCAGCAACTGTCAAGGCTTTTCCTGAGCGTGGCGGATCTATCAAAATTTTCTATTTAGGCACTTTAGTCCATTTTAGACTTTTAGATTCTTTATTTAACTTTAGATCACTTGCGTTCCGGTTTTTTAATCAATATATATAACTCTCCATCGTGTTGCATGTGCCCTGCGGCTATTTCGGCATAAGGTCCACTTCCCCAGAAAAGATCTGCCCTTCCTGCGCCTTTGATAGCGCCCCCTGTGTCCTGATTTAATACAAACCGGGAGAATTTACGCCATCCTGTGATTTCTCCCTGATCGTTTACAACGGGCTTCTGGCACGAAATAAATGCCAGGGCTCCTTTTGGAAAAAGCCTGGCATCGAGGGCCAGAGATCTTTCAGGTGTAACGGGGATGTTGATGTTACCGAGGGGACCGTTTTCAAGGGTTCGAAAAAATACGTACGAGGGATTTTGATTAAGGACATCGTCAATAATCTCCGGATGTTCAGATAGATACCTCCTGATTCCCTGCATAGACATCCCTTCTTTTTCCATAAACCCCTTGTCCAGCATATACCTCCCAATGCTTCGATATGGTCGCCCGTTGGAGGCCTGGTAGCCAACCGAAATGTTCTCTCCATTGGGTAATATCAATCGGCCTGACCCCTGGATGTGAAGGAAAGCAACATCAACAGGATCTCTCAGCCATGCGATTTCGAGGTTTTGCCCTTCCAATGCCCCTTCAATTTCGATCTGTTCCCTGGAATAGTAAGGCACCACATCCTTTCCCACGATCCTTGCGGTGATGTTTTTTCCTTCAAATTTTTTGTTAAAAAGGGATAGGTCAATTCTGAGCAAGTCGTCCGGTTTCCTGTAGAGGGCATATCTATAGGTTTCATTCGAAGTCAGACTTGCAGCAAAAACAGGTTCAAAATATCCGGTAAAAAGCACCTTATTATTTCCTGTGCGGCCAGCAGCACGATACACCAGGAAATGTCTTGTGACCTCTTTATTTAATTGGTTGGGATTAGGGTTTCTTCCTATGAGGTTAAGGAAAAATTTCTGGCTCTCCCGGACCTGCTGACAGGTAAAATTATGAGGGCCGTAACGGAAGACATATTCCGGTTCAAGCCGGTCCAGGTATTCAAGGTTTCTGTTGATTGCAAGCACCAAGGAATCCGGGCTCATGTCATCGCGAAATGTCGGACAGAAAAAACGGACCGGTATGAGCGCCTCTTCAGGCCGTTGCGCTTCCTGTCTAAGCGCCGGATAACAGCCTGAAAGGCCTGTGGCACATAATATGAGAAGGGATATAAGAAATGTTTTTTTTGTACTCATTATAATCGTCTCAGATTTGCGGTAAACCTACAACCCCTGAATCCCACTTTCAGTCCCGATGAAAGCTGGATTTAGTCTGCGGCGGGGTCGCATTTTTCATATTGCTTGACATAGTTGATGAACCTATGAGCGGCAGCAGTTAAGCGCAATGTGCCACCTCCCGATATGTCAAAACCGTTCAGTTTTCATCAGTTAACCTTGAACCATTGAACTTTGAATCTGAGCAGTTACGAATTTATAATACAAAAATTTTCTTTTTTCAAGAAACGTTACATAGTGATATGTAGTGTGATATGTAGCTAATTTTTCAAGGATGGTGTGTTTTTTTTGACACACTTTTGGTTTTAAGTCCTTGGGACGATAATGTCCCAATAAAACATATTACACAATTATTGATCAGTTAAAACAAAAGGTTAAATCAATTAGCTTAAGTCTTCCCTGCTAATTATTGTTTTTGGCACGGGCTTTGCTTTAATGAAAAGCGATTAAACTATTGCTATGAATGAGTTAGGAGTGGATTGTGGATTATAAACAGCGGACATTAATGAATGAGGTCGGTTGCACAGGTATTGGCCTTCATACTGGGGAAAAAGTTAAGATCAATATAAGACCTGCCCCGGCTAATAGCGGGATAAAATTTGTAAGAACCGACCTGAAAGGTCGCCCTGAAGTAGAAGTGCGCTTCGATAATGTATTTGACACCACCCTTGCAACAACAATTGGCACTAATGGTTGCAAAGTCTCGACCATTGAGCATCTGATGGCGGCCTTTTTCGGGCTGGGCATAGACAACGCAGTGGTTGAACTTGATGGTCCGGAAGTTCCTATTATGGATGGCAGCGCGGCCCCTTTTGTTTTTCTTATTAAAAGCGGGGACGTCCGGGAACAGAAAAGCCCAAAACAATTTATCATTATTAAAAAACCGTTTAAGGTCGATGACGGCAATCGATCCGTTTGCATATACCCGTCAAAAGAGCTGAAGATCACTTATATGATTGATTTTCAACATCCCCTTTTGAGGAACCAGGAATATGAGCTAACCTTTTCCGGCAGGGATTTTGTAAGGGAAATCAGCACGGCCCGAACATTCGGTTTCATGAAAGATGTCGAGACACTCAAAAAAAATGGACTTGCCAGGGGAGGCTCGCTTGATAATGCGGTAGTCATTGATGACTTCAGGATTATTAATGAAGATGGTCTTAGATTTGACGATGAATTTGTAAGGCATAAGATTCTTGATTTTATTGGAGATATTTCTATCGTAGGATCTCCTATTATTGGCCATTTTGTTGTTAAGAAATCCGGTCATTTTCTTAATCAACTCATGCTAAGGAAGCTGATGGAATCGAAGAAACACTGGAAGGTAATGACCTTTAAAACTCCGGAGGAATGTACTAAAACCAATGTAAATATCCCGGCTTTTGGCGCATTGCAACCCGTGACTGCATAAACCGCCTGATAAGCCTATCTACAATCATAAAATGGGGTCACTTAAACCGTTCTCGGGAAGTGGCCCTTTTCTTTTTTTCACACCTTGTACCATTATGCTAAAACACTGCATAATCAAACCCATCTGGTCAGAGCAAAGCATCGATATAGCTTGCATTCCAACAAGCACTTACGTATTATACCTGCTCAGAACATCCGGTATTTTTATACTATAGTCTTCCAGATAAAGATTTTGGTCTGCGTTATCGGTCGATTTCCTCGACGACGTACTAACTAGTACGCCTTACTCGAAAATCTCCTTATGGCCTTGCCAAAATAATTATCTGGAACCCTATAACTATTAGAAGTCTCCTTAATACAAGGAACATTGAATGAGCTGCTCCGCTTTTTCAGGCAACAGGTTAAAAACATCGTTAGTAATGATTTTTCTTATGGGCTCCCTCCTGGAAACACCGGCCCGGGCAGAAGAAGCGCGATTAACAGATATTGTTGCGACCTCTGCTGGGGAGCACCTCCTGATCTATTTCAGAGTTACGGGCTGCTTTACAGAGGAGATGATAAAGGCCATTGAAAATGGAATCAATACAACCTTTACCTTTTTCATAGGGATTTATGAAGTCAGGGATTTCCAGAGGGACAAGAATATTGCCGAGGTGAGAGTGACGCATAGTATCGTGTATGATAGTCTCAAAAAGGATTATAAGCTTCGACTTTCGGAGAGAAATAGTGAAATGATCCTTGTGGAGGATTTCCATGAGGCAAAAAACCTGATGTCGAAAATTGTGGGTATCGACCTAACAGGACTTAATAAACTTCAAAAAGGAAACCGGTACCAGGTCCGCATGATGGCCGAATTAGCCAAGATAAGGCTTCCACTGTACCTTGATTATGTGCTTTTCTTCTTATCCTTGTGGGATTTTGAAACCGATTGGTATAAGATAAATTTCACATATTGACATCTTCACTTTAATTAGTTGAGCACCTCCCGTGGTTAATCCCCATAATCAGTGATTCTCGTGTTATGAAAAAAAACTATCTACACTCCCAACGAAAAGATTTCAAGAGGCGACGTAGGGAAAGATACCTGATAGCCGTACTGTTAGTCGTAATTTCATTCCTGACTTACCTGGGAGTACGCGTCTTTAATCTGGGGCTGGGACTACCGTTCTCAAGCAGCATTCTTGTTTTCGCCCTCATAAATATCAATGTGATACTGCTCCTTCTCCTCCTCTTTCTCACGGGTCGAAACTTAGTCAAGCTGCTTTTTGAAAGAAGAAAGAACATAATGGGGGCTAAACTCAGGACTAAATTGGTCTTGGCTTTTATGACTCTGTCTCTATTACCGACGATAATTCTATTTTTTGTCTCTGTGCAATTCATTTCTTTGTCCATCGAATACTGGTTTAACCTCCCTATTGAACAATCGCTGAAAAATTCGGTTGAAATGGGGCGTGACTATTATAAAGGGATTGCCGATGAGATCCTTTCTCTTGGAAACAACTTGAGCCGGGTTATCACACATGAAGGATATATGTTGGTTTCCAGGAAGGAAGGTCTTGAAAAATACATCAATGACAAACAGAAGGAATACCACCTGGCTTCCATATCGGTCTTTTCGAACAAGTTGGAACAGAGAACAGTTGCACATGACAATCGGATTGATCTCAGTGGTTTTAAAAGGCCGAATAAGGAAGTCTTGACAAAAACTTTAAAAGAAGGAACGGATTCCCGGTTTGTCAAATCTTCACCACGTGGAGATCTCGTCAGCGGAATTACGCCTGTTTTTTCAAGGACAGAATCGAAGGCTGTAGTTGGTATGATAGTTCTGGCAAGATTTGTTCCGGCCAGATTTGTTAATAGGCTGAAGATTATTTCGAATGGCCTTCAGGAGTATGAGCAACTCAAGATGTTGAAGAAACCGATAAAAACCAGCCATATGATTACCCTTTCCATTGTAACGCTCCTTATTATCTTTTCATCCGTATGGTTTGGTTTCTATCTGTCCAAGGAGATCACTATTCCAATCAAGGAACTGGCCGAGGGAACGAACCGGATCGCTTCAGGAGACTATGATTTTTTCATTGATCGGGAGGCGAAAGATGAAATAGGGATTTTGGTCAATTCCTTTAACAAAATGACTATGGATCTGAAAATAAGCAAGAATAAGCTTGAGGAGGCCAATAGGGAGCTCATAAAAGGCAATTTTGAGCTGGAACAACGGCGTTTATATATGGAGATTGTCTTAGCCAATGTTGCAGCCGGTGTGGTCTCTGCTGATGCAGATGGAAGAATTCTTACCATCAACAAATCAGCGGAGCATATGCTGAATATAGAAACAGAAAGAGTCATCGGAAAGAAATACGTGGAGATTCTGTTGGAGGAACATATCAAAATTATTGACGGGTTCCTGGGAGACGAGGGCCTTTTTAAGAAAGGTTTTCTCGAGAAACAAATCAAATTATCTGTGGAGAACAAGACACTGACGCTGCTCGTATATTTGAATGTTCTTCGCGATGATCGAGGGAATTACCTTGGCCTTGTCGGCGTTTTCGAGGATTTAAGTGAAATTGAAAAGGCCCAGAGGGTTGCCGCATGGCGGGAAGTGGCAAGACGGATAGCCCACGAGGTAAAAAATCCCCTGACCCCTATCCAACTCTCTGCCCAGCGGCTTAAGAAAAGATATGGAGAGAAACTGGGCAGTGGGGATGAAAAGGTCTTCGAGGAATGTACTGAGATGATCATTAAGCAAGTAGAGGAAATCAAGTGCCTTGTAGATGAGTTCTCGAAATTTGCCCGAATGCCGGCATCTAACCCAGTTCCATCAGATATCCGTAAGATTATTAAGGAAGCTGTGACTCTCTACAGGGAGGCGCAAAAAGATGTGAAGCTCATTTTTAGGGATTCAAAGGAAGTGCCTGTTTTTAATCTGGATAGAGAACAGATGAAGAGAGTGATGATCAATTTGCTGGACAATTCAATTGAGGCGATTGATGGTAAGGGCGAAGTCATCATTGATCTCGATTATGACAGGGCGCTTCAAATGGCAAAAATCGAATTCGCTGATAACGGGAAGGGTATATCTCCTGAGGACAAAGAGAAGTTGTTTGAGCCGTATTTCTCTACAAAAAAGCAGGGGACAGGCTTAGGCCTTGCCATTGTAAATACCATAATCACGGATCATAATGGCTTTATCCGGGTTAAGGACAATAAGCCCAAGGGGGTGAAGTTTATTATAGAACTCCCTGTCAGGGTATGAGGGGGTGGTAGCCGGGATGCCTATAAGCGAGGCAGGAGGGTATGGTTAAATGGGAGTTCTTTGGTCGGACTGGGACCGGGTTCACCAGAACAAATCCTTTGGGTTTTGGTCTCCATTTCTGGCTTTTTTTTCTATTTTATACGGCACTGGTATAAGGCTTCGCTTGTCAGCCTACAGGCGGAAGCGTTTCAAGAGAAACTCTCTCCCCGGTTTCGTGGTTAGTATTGGCAACTTGACTGCCGGGGGGACCGGCAAAACGCCTTCCGTTATTATGCTGGCAAGGTGGGCGCTAAAAGAAGGGTACCGTGTGGCCGTGCTTTCAAGGGGGTATAGGGGCCGATACAGGGAAAAGTTCCTTGAGGTATCTGATGGTGATACCATAAAGGCTGATCCACAGGAGAGCGGCGATGAGGCTTATCTTCTTGCGAGGAAGCTTGCTGGTATCCCCATAGTCATATCCAGAAAACGTTACATAGCCGGGTCTTTTGCCCACGGTAAGTTTGGCACTAACTTTTTTATTCTTGATGATGGTTATCAGCACCTGGAGCTAAAAAGAGATCTGGATTTGGTGTTGATTGATGCTGCAAGCTCCTTTGGAAACGGTCATCTCCTGCCATGGGGGCCTTTAAGGGAACCTATTGACCAACTGATCAGGGCAGACATCGCAATTCTTACGCGTTTTAGTAATCAAAACTCAGCACAAAGGACCACGGATCTTCTTACTGAGAAGTTTCCTGCAATCCCGATTTTTTGTGCAGATCACGAACCGGAAAAGGTTGTATTTCCTCAGTTAAATGAGTCCCATGGACCTGATTTTTTAAAGGGAAAACGTGTGTTGGCTTTTGCCGGCCTTGCTCGACCAGAGGTATTCAGGGAAACCTTAATCAGACTGGGGGCTGATATTGTCTATTTTAAAAGTTTCAGGGATCATTACAGATTCAAGCCCGATGAGATCCAGGCCTTGATCAAAATGGGAGAGGAACTTGGTGCCCAATACCTTCTGACGTCAGAAAAGGACTGGGTGCGGATGGCCGTTTTTGCCCCGATGTGCCCTGAGATGGGTTATCTGTCTATTAAGTTTACAATGGTTTCGGATCAAGACGGATTCTTTAAAATGATTAAAGGCGCAATCAAGTCAAAGAAAATTCTTGTCAACTAACGTTCCAAGGAGGATCATTAGAGTGAATAGGCCTGCTGTTTTTATAGATCGTGACGGCACGATTAACGAGCAGATGGGTTATATCAACCACATCAGCCGTTTTGTTCTTTTACCTGGTACGGCAGAGGGTATACGTCTCTTAAACAGGCATCAATATCTGGCAATCATCGTATCCAATCAATCCGGGGTTGCCCGGGGTTATTTCCCCATGGAGTTAATTGACCGGGTACATTTGCATATGAAAGATTTGCTGGCAAAAGAAGGTGCCAGTATTGACGGAATTTTTTTCTGCCCGCATTATCCAAGGGGTAGTGTGCCCGAATACAGTGTGGAGTGCGATTGTAGAAAACCGAGGACAGGCCTGATTCAAAAGGCCTGTGAGGAATTTGACATTGACATGAAAAATTCCTATGTCATCGGTGACCGGTGCTCGGATATTGAGTTAGCGGAGCGATCTAACCTGCAAGGAATTATGGTTACAACCGGATACGGGCTTGGAGATATCGAATACGTGCTTCCACATAAATCCTTTAAGCCTCGGCATATTGCCAAGGATCTCCTCCATGCGGTTCGCTGGATTATTGAACAAGGTATTGCCAAGGATCTCCTCCATGCGGTTCGCTGGATTATTGAACAAGGAGTAAAAGTGTAACCCTCACTTATCAATATAGCAAGGAACGGTCTATCAGGATAGTCAAAGGATTTACAAGAATTCAAAAAAATCAAGTTAATCCATGCCTGCCCCGCGCATGGCGGGGTTATCCTGTAAAAAAATCAAGTTAATCCATGCCTGCCCCGCGCATGGCGGGGTTATCCTGTCAAATAAATACCAGTTAAAAAAGGAGTTGATATGGGCATAAGCAAAGAACTATTGGATATCCTGGCATGTCCCAAGTGCAAAGGGGAAATTTATCTTAACGATGCCGAAGACGGCCTGATCTGCGATAATTGTAAACTGCTATATGAGATCAGGGACGATATACCTATAATGCTGATTGATGAGGCCAAACCCCTGGATTAGCTTTCTTCTTGAAACTGCCTCAAGTTGATAAATGCACACAAACTCGTCTGTTTGAGGTATAACTTCGCTATTAAGGAGGTTGACTATGCCATATTTTATTAGCCCGAAGGTGCTCTTTGGCAAGGGTGCACTGAAGCGTTTGGGTCCTGAAATTAAAGGGCAGGGCACCAGGGCAGTGCTGATTACTGATAAAACCATGGTAAAATATACAGGTAAAATAGTCGAGACTGTGAGAAATGCGGGATTCGAGGTCAAGATTTGGGATGGGGCGGAGTCGGATCCGGCCATTGAGGTGGCACTTGCCGGCAGCAGGGTCCTGCTGGATTTTAAGCCCCAGTGGGTTATTGGTTTTGGTGGAGGGTCGGCCATAGACACTGCCAAGGCGGCGTGGGTGCTCTATGAAAGACCGGACCTGGTCGCAAAGCCTATTTTCCCGAAGGTTGAGCTGAATCTGAGGCGGAAGGCAAGGTTCTTATCGGTGCCTACCACGAGCGGCACAGGTGCGGATGTTACCTGGGTGGCAGTTCTCACTGATACGGCCGAACACAGAAAAATAGTATTTGTACACAATGACATTGTCCCGGACATATCTCTACTCGATACGGAATTGACGGTGGGGATGCCCAAGGCACTAACGGCGAGCACAGGGATGGATGTCCTGGGTCATTCACTGGATGGCTATACATCCAGGCAAAGAACCGACTTCAGCGATGGGCTCTGCCTCCAGGCCATTAGAATGACGTTTAATTGGCTTCCCAAAGCATATAAGGACGGCAAAGATCTTCAGGCCCGGGAGAAAATGCAGAATGCGGCCACCATTGCCGGATTGGGCTTCGGTAACAGCAACACAGGGCTTTCTCATGCCCTGGCCCATTCGGTGGGGGCCCTGTTTCACATACCCCATGGGCGGGCAGTGGGAATCGCGCTACCTTATTCCTTAGAATATATTGCTTCAAAACCTCCACTTCCCAATGCCCCTGAACCAGTTGAAAAACTTGGTATTGCTGCCAGGTTCATAGGGATCGATGCGACATCAGATCAAGAAGGGGCATACAGACTGATTGAGAAAATAAGAGAACTTGAACAAGAAATAGGGGAACCCTTAAGCCTGAATGAGGCTGGTATAACTCCCCTGCGAATGCAAAGAGGAAAATCTCCGGCAGCTTTTTCAGGATATGTGGGAGGGAAAAAGAAATCGAGTTGAGCCCGAAATTAAAAATAGGGAAAATTAATCCGGATATTCTCGGAAAGCTGATATCTGATTATACCCATAAGGAAGACAGGGTATTAATAGGAGCAGAAATCGGTGAGGATGCTGCTATCGTTGATCATGTTACAAGCGAGATCGGCCATTATGCCGTAAACATCAATGCAAATGATATAGCTGCCATGGGGGGGAAACCCATGTGGTTTCTCGCGACAATCCTCATGCCAGCGGCCAGCAGTGCTGATGAGCTAAGGAGTATCTTTTCACAACTGTCCGAGAGTTGTAAGAAACTGGGGATTTCATACTGCGGCGGTCATACTGAAGTAACCCACAGTGTGAATAACCCGGTTGTGATTGGGCATATGCTGGGAGAGGTTGGAAGAGACAACTTGAAGCCCACTTCAGAGGCACGTCTCGGTGATGATTTGATTATGACGAAATCATCAGCCATAGAGGCAACTGCAATCATCGCCCTGGAAAAGGAGAATGAATTAAGAGGACATTTGGGAAATAAGCTTTTGGCGAGGGCAAAGAATTACCTCTATAATCCCGGTATAAGTGTGGTTAAGGAAGCAAGTATAGTCTCAGGTATAAAAGAGGTCCATGCATTACATGATCCAACCGAGGGTGGTATTGCCACCGGTATTTTTGAGATGGCAACGGCAAGTGATCTCGGTGTAGAGGTCCACTACGACAAAATACCTGTCAGTGAGGAAACGCTTGAGTTGTGCGAGTCCTATCATGTAGACCCGCTGGGCACTTTTGCTTCGGGTTCGCTTTTAATGGCAGTCTCCCCGTCGGCTTCAAAAGGTGTGATAAGAAGATTGTCAGCAGTGGGTATCACGGCCACCCGGATTGGCGTTATGATGCCCCGGGAAGAAGGTATGAGGCTGATAAAAAATGAGGAAAACCTCCCTTTGCCGGTTTATCATCAGGATGAAATCTCCAAGATATTTGGGTAAACCCTTAGGGCAAGGAAAGAGAAAAAGAACAAAAATGTCAGAATTGCTGTTGACCCCGTTTACTCCTTGACACATAAAGACATTTTTCCTATATCGAATCTATCTAAAAGCACACTCTTACCAGTATCATCAAACGCAAACTGGCTTTCAGTATTAAAAAAAGGAGGAAGAACTATGTGGAAAAAACCTTTGAGTATTGTGTGTGGGATCCTTTTGGCGGTTTCTGTGGCACTTTTAACCCCCGTCAGCTCCATGGCAATAGATAAGCAGTTCGTTTTCGGCATGCTTTTAGTAGGCCCTTACAATGACCACGGCTGGAGCCAGGCGCATTATGATGCCGGGCGTTACATGGAAGAGAAGGTCCCGGGGGCAAAAATGATCTATATCGACAAGGTCAATCCGGCAGATAGACCCGGGATCACCATTCCCCAGTTGGTGGACGACCTTGTGGAAAAGGGGGCGCAACTGATAATCGGCAATTCCGATGATATGAAAGACGGGATACGGGAGGCGGCCCTGCTTCATCCCAAGACCTATTTTATACATGTTTCAGGGGACGATGTTCTTACAGGCAAAGCCCCCAAGAATCTTTCCAATATTATGGGTCGTATGGAGTATGGCAAGATGATGGCGGGCTTTGCGGCGGCTCTCACCACTCGGACTGGCAAGATCGGCTATCTGGGTCCATTGGTTAATGATGAAACCCGCCGCCTGGTAGCATCATGCTATCTGGGGGCACGCTATGCCTGGGAAAAGGTCCTTAAAAAAGATCCAAAGGGCCTCAGCTTTCAGGTGACATGGATAGGGTTCTGGTTCAATATCCCTGGCGTTACCTCAGACCCGACACAGGTGGCACAAAATTTTGTGAACACCGGCTATGATGTGATTATATCCGGTATAGATACCACAGAGTCACTGGTGGTGGCCCGACAAAAATCGCAGGAAGGTAAGAAAATCTGGGCTATCCCTTACGACTACAAAGGCGCCTGTTCCGGAGCCGGTGAGGTTTGTCTCGGAGTTCCCTATTTCAACTGGGGTCCGGGATACGTAAGTTTTGTAAAGGCCATAATGGATGGAAAATGGAAGCAGGAATGGCTCTGGCTTAGCCCAGACTGGAACGATATCAATGATTCGGACACCAGTATGGTGGGGTTCCTCCCCGGACCGGCGCTTTCCCAGTCAGTGGAGACCAGTTTAGATAGTTTCATCAAAGACCTTGCCACAGGTAAGGTGCAGCTTTTCAAAGGTCCTCTTGATTATCAGGATGGGACTCCCTTCCTCAAAGCCGGCGAAGTGGCCAGCGATCAGCAAGTCTGGTATATGAAACAGCTTCTGAAGGGGATGATTGGACAGAGCAAGGCTAAGTGAGTTAGCACAAAACATATTACTGAGAAGGGTCCATGCGGGTCACACTCCGAGATATCCATAAACACTACGGAAAAGTACACGCCAACGACGGGATCTGTATGGAGATCCCTTCGGGGTCTATTCAAGGGATCCTGGGAGAAAATGGTGCCGGGAAAAGCACCCTGATGAAAATACTGGCGGGTTATGTGCACAAAACCGATGGGAGCATCCTCTTGGAAGACAGATCCGTGGAATACAAAGGGACATCCCAGGCCACCAGACTCGGTATCGGGATGCTCTACCAGGATCCCCTCGACTTCCCGCCGCTTTCAGTCCTTGAAAACTATATGATGGGCCGGGTGCATGGAATTTCCCATAAGAAGACATCCCATCGCAGACAACTCGAAAGTTCTACCAGGCATTTTGGTTTTCACCTTGACCCGGATGCAAAAGTCCGGTCCCTCACTGTTGGGGAGCGTCAGCAGCTCGAAATTATCAGGCTTCTGGCACTTGGGGTCAAGGTACTGATTCTGGACGAACCAACCACAGGGATCTCCAGCCTTCAAAGGCAGACATTGTTTGAGGCACTCAGAAAGCTGGCTGCCCAGGGAAAAACTATCCTGCTGGTTTCCCACAAACTGGAGGATGTGGAGGTCCTGTGCCATGGCGTGACCGTACTGAGGCAGGGCAGGGTCATGGGTGAGATGCGCCACCCTTTTGACACCCGGAAACTCTTGGAGTGGATGTTTGGCGCCCCACCATCCTCCCCTCCACGTGTTGATACAAGACCGGGAAAGGTAACTTTGGCCATGGAGAAAGTTTCGGCCCCAGGAGGACGGGCCGGACTTTTAGAATGCGATGCGGTCGTTAAGCAGGGAGAGGTTGTGGGTTTGGCCGGCCTGGAAGGAAGCGGTCAGGGGGTTTTTCTCCGTGTGGCAGCAGGGCTGGAAAAGCCTGAGAAGGGGATGATACGGGTGCGCCAAAGGACCATGACAGGTCAGGGCTATCACGCCTTTAATGA
>MVDB01000001.1 GCA_002050025.1 Desulfobacteraceae bacterium 4484_190.2 | reverse complement strand
GAAAGGCTCAGCAATCCGGTAATGGCTTCTACGGCCGGATAGCGCCAGGAAATCGGGTGGTGACAGTGCCTGCATCTGCCTAATAAAAGAAGGTAGCTGATCAGGGGAATATTATCATAAAACCTGATTTTTTTACCACAGTTAGGGCAACTGGATGAGGGAAAAATAATTGATTTTTGGAGTGGGATGCGATAAATGCATACGTTCATAAAGCTTCCCAAAGCCAGTCCAACCAAGAGGGAATACAGAGCAATTAATGAACCAAAATCCATATGAGTGCTTCCTGATTCTGAGAGATGGCAAAAAACAAAACCACAGTGATAAATAAAAAAACCTTGATGCTTTCCATCAACGCGGATAATCCCCAACAGCGCCTGATCAACCGGGTCTGTGCGGTTCTTGAAGAAGGGGGGCTGATTGTCTATCCTACCGACACATTTTACGGAATAGGATGTAATCTTTTCAATAAAAGGGGGATAAAGCTTATCTACAGGTTGAAAAATCGTCCACTCAAGAAACCTTTCTCCTTCCTATGTGACAGCCTCAAAGAGGTAAGTCACTATGCCCTGGTTTCTAATTACGCGTATAAAACCATGAAACGGCTTCTCCCCGGTCCATACACATTTATCCTGGAGGGCACCAGACTGGTGCCAAAAATCATGTTGACTAGGCGAAAAACCGTGGGAATCCGTGTGCCTGACAACAAGATTTGCCTGGATATCATACGAACCTTTGGCCGACCTATTATAAGCACGAGTGCAGTGTTTGACGACCCCCAATCCATAAAAGAGGCGTATGGATCTTTTCTCGATGTTATCATCGATGGTGGAGTGCTCTATCAAAGCCCTTCCAGTGTAGTTTCTTTAATTGATGATATACCAGAGGTCATTCGGGAGGGGAAAGGAGATGTTAGCGGCTTTCGATAGCTTTGCGCAAGCCCTTAGCCCTCAACAAGACCGGTCCATCGGTATTCTATTCGGCTTTTCATGCCTTGAATCCGTCTAACAATGGAATCAGCGGCTGACCCAAGAAATAGGTCCCATAGGTCCAATTTGCTTTTTTTGGGATATACCAGCGTCACATCCCCCTTAATGGTGGCCATATTCTTAGCAAGTTCCACGGCGTCTTGGAAATTACCCAAAACATCTACAAGTCCCAATTCCTTGGCCTGAGCCCCTGAAAAAATACGACCATCGGCAATCTCACGAGTTTTCTCTATGGAGAGATTCCTTCCGCTGGCCACTGCCTCTACAAATTGCTTCTGAATATCAGCTATTAGGGCACTAATGAGTTCCTTATCCCGAGCGGTAAGTTCCCTGTGCGGGGAACCAATGTCCTTGAATTCACCGCTTTTTAGAACTTCAAATTTAATACCTATTTTATTTAGAAGATCCTCGAACCTGATAAATTCCATGATGACACCAATGCTGCCAGTGATAGTTCCCGGGTTGGCCACAATCTTTTTGGTTGCCACAGCGATGTAATACCCACCTGATGCTGCTACGCCTCCGAGGGATGCAACGACTTTTTTGGTCTCCGCAGTTCTCTGGACTTCCCGGTATATCTCCTGGGTAGGCCCGACTGCGCCGCCTGGTGAGTTTATCCTCAAAATGATTGCCTTTATGCCTTTATCCTTTTTGAACCTCCTAAGTTGTTCCGTGATGGCCTGTGAGTCCGTAATTGCGCCTTCTATAGGGATGACCCCGATTTTTGTGGAAAAAGACAGGCTCGAGGAGGGGGTAAACACTTTAAGGACAATGATCATGGCTATGCCCAATACAAGGCCAACGCCCGCAAGGATGCCCAGAACTATCAGTATGGGATGTTTTTTTCCTGCCATTGCCTACAAGGTCGATTTGAGTCGGATTTTCTCTATATTCGAAGGTTCACGCCAAAAGAACTGTATGGGACCATGAAGAGCGGTCAACAATTTATTGGGCAGGAACACATAGAGTTCAAGGTGGCACTTATGCGATCGAGCGTTAAGCTGTGGTACCATCGTCTTCAGGTAATATTTTTTCGGGTGAGCTGTCCGTGGGTTCAACCTGTGTATCAGATTCTGTTTCGGGTCTTTCGCCATCGTGTGATTCTGCAGTCTCAGATTGGGTTGGCTGCTCTGTGTGAATCATCTCTTCTCTTAATAAATCTCCCAGGTTAGATGTAGCTCCCTTGTTGCTTTCCATATAGCTTTTAAAAATCTCTTTTTCACTGCTTTCTTCCAATTTTCTGATGGAAAGTCCTATCTTTTTTTCCGCTCTTGAGACGTTCAAGACCTTAGCCTGAATCACATCATCAATTTGAAATCTCGATAAGGGATTTCCCCGTTTCTCTCAATGTTCAGAACAACAGCCTGAACTTCCTGCCCTTTTTTGCAAACTTCAGAAGGGTGCTTAATCCTTCTCGTCCAAGAAATGTCAGAAATATGAACAAGACCGTCTATCCCTTCATCAATCCCGATAAAAACCCCAAAGTCGGTTATGTTCTTTATCTTCCCCTCTATGGTAGTCCCTACAGGATATTTTTCTTCGATCACATCCCATGGATTGGGTTCAACTTGTTTCATGCCAAGGGAAATTCGTTTTCTGGTAATATCAATATTCAGGACCATAGCATCCACAATCCCGCCGACGTTCAAGACTTGTGAAGGGTGTCTGACTTTTCTGGTCCAGGACATCTCGGAAACATGAATCAGTCCTTCAACTCCCTGTTCCACTTCTACAAATGCGCCGTAATCTGTCAGGCTGACGACACGGCCCTGAACTCTGGTGCCTATAGGGTATTTGTGCTCGGCCTCAGTCCACGGGTCAGGGGTCAGTTGTTTTATTCCAAGAGATACCCTTTCCCTTTCTCTGTCAAAATTTAAGACCTTGACTGTGATTTTGTCTCCAAATTTATACATCTCAGATGGGTGTCCTACTCTACCCCAGGACATGTCGGTAATATGGATAAGCCCATCAATGCCACCCAGGTCTACAAATAATCCATAATCGGTAATATTCTTAACTGTCCCCTCAAGGACTGCGCTTTCCTCAAGGTTTTTAAGCGTTTCATCCCTCAATGCCATTCGGTTTGCCTCCAAAATGGCGCGACGCGAAAGAACAATATTTCCCCTACGCTTGTTATACTTAACGATCTTGAATTCATATTCTTGCCCCACCAGACTATCCATATCCCTGATAGGTCTCAAGTCCACCTGTGAGCCAGGCAAGAAAGCCTGAAGGCCAATATCCACGGAGAGCCCCCCCCTGACCCGAGAGGTGATTGTGCCCTGAATGGTGCCATTGTTTTCATAAATATCCTTTATCTTGTCCCAAACCTTTATTTTGGCTGCTTTTTCTTTGGAAAGCCGGATGGTTCCTTCGGCATCTTCTCTCCGTTCTAAAAGAACATCTACCTTGTCCCCCACCTTGGCCGCTAAATTTCCTTCTGAATCAATAAACTCCTGGATCGAAATTTGACCCTCGGATTTGTAACCGATATCAACTAAGACATATTCCTTGTCTACTTGAACTATTTCTCCTTTAACGACCTCTCCCTCCTGGATGCTCTTCAGACTTTCTTCGTATAAATCCGAAAAGTTATCGGTATCCTGAGTATCCTCTCCAGGCACATTTTCTTTTTCTCCTATCTCCTTGTCAGAGGTTCTATGGTCATCATTAAAGGTCGTGTCAACGCTTTTGGTTTCAGAAATGTTGTCCTCGGTTGTTTCGTCTATTGATTTTTCCATTAACCTAAGTACCCCCTAAATATTTTTGCCCAGTTATTTATATTCACATTCCAAATTTTTTATTTTATCAATTATTTAAACTTTCTTCAACTGTTTATTTGGCAAACTCCCGAATATCATCCCAGATCTAACTGGCAGAGTATCGTCCCAATGACTTGTTCTGGCGTCATTTCTGTTGTGTCAATAATCTTGGCGTCTTCGGCTGGCCTTAGCGGGGCGATAGGACGTGTTTCGTCCTGATGGTCTCTCTCTTTTAGTTCGCTCTCTACAACTGCCATGTGTACAGTTTCCCCCCGTCCCAAACGCTCTTTGTATCTTCTTTCCGTCCTGATTTCGAGGGAGGCCGTTAGGTAAAACTTGTGTTTGGCGTCAGGAAATACGACTGTTCCCATATCCCGCCCTTCAGCCACAAGCGTCATCCCTTTGGCAATTTTTCTTTGAAGCCCGGTCATTGCTTTCCTGACTTCACTTACAGCCGACACCTTTGAGGAGGCCATGTCCATCTCCGGACTACGTATTGCTGCAGAGATGTCCTCCTCATTCAAGAACAGCCTGGGCGGGTCTTGATCCGTTATAAAGTGGAGATCAAGGGAATTGCAGAGTTCCCCTAGGGCCTTTCCATCGTTGAGATGAATTTTTTTTCTTTTTGCCGCAAGGGCTACCGCCCTGTACATGGCGCCTGTATCGAGATATAGATACCCAATTTTTTTGGCCAGTAGACTGCTGATTGTGCTTTTCCCGGAGCCAGCCGGACCATCAATAGTTATCACGGTTTCCATTAATGCTCTTTTTTATTTAACTTACTATCTTTCTCAATGTCTTGACAAATCTCTCATTTTCTTCAGGCAAGCCCACATTGATCCGTATATACTCCGGAAGACCATAGCTATCCATTGAACGAACAATGACCCCTTCCCTCAACATTAGTTCGTAGGTCTTTTGTCCTCCAAGCGGCACCTTGATCAGGAAAAAGTTGGTCTGTGTGGGGATATATTTAAGCTTCATGTCTTGAATGCCATTATACAAATAGTCCAAACCCTCCTTGACCAGCTTAAGGGTTTGTGAGACAAAAGCCATGTCGTCAAGAGCCGCGTTAGCAGCCGCCTGTGCCAGAGTATTGGCGTTAAAGGGCTGTCTGACCCGGTTCATGTAATCGATGACCTTTCTTGATCCAAAACCATAGCCGATCCTGAGACCTGCAAGACCGTAAAGTTTTGAAAATGTTCTCAAAACGACTAAAAGAGGCCATTTTTCAAGCAATTTTAGACCATTTGCAACTGCCGGGTCTGAGACAAATTCAATGTAGGCCTCATCGAGTATCACAACGATATCTTCCGGGATATCCTCTAAAAAAGAGGCCATTTGTTCTTCTGATAGAACAGAGCCCGTTGGGTTATTGGGATTATTGATGAATATCATCTTAGTCTTGGAGGTGATTGCCTTAGAGATCTCATCCAAATCGATATTGAAGTTTAAAAGGGGGACTGAGATCATCTGGGCGCCAGCCCCTTTCACTATCTTTTCATAAACGAGAAATGTGGGAAAAGCCTGTATCACATGTTCTCCTGTGGACAAAAAAGTCCGAATAGCCAACTCGATTAACTCATTTGAGCCATTCCCCAGAATAATCTGTTCAGGGGGGAGATTGTATTTCTTGCTTAATTTTGATTTAAGATAGAAGCCGCTTCCATCAGGATACCTGTGAAGGGTGCTTAGCCTATCCGTGATCGCCTCGGTGGCCAACGGCGAAGGGCCGAGTGGGTTTTCATTTGAGGCCAGTTTGATAGAGCCAGTTATCCCCAGCTCTCTTTCAAGTTCTTCTATTGGCTTACCGGGGGGGTAAGGAACCAGATTTTCGACTCCGTCGCGGGCTAGTTTTTTCATAATTTATAAAGTTATTCCCTTTCAAGTTTACGGCCTTATAGCGTAAGCCCGATAAAAAGTAAACATCAGACCTTCCGTGGCACAGATTCTTTGCAGCGGACACCTTCTCTGCCTGAAAGGAGGCTGGGTGGTAAGCCAAAGGGCCTTTGGCAAGCCGTGGAAGAATTTGTCTTGCGGCCTTTAAAAAGAGGCCCCACGGCCATGTATTTGTAGGGTCTAAAGGGCAAAATTAAATTACTGCAAGATTTGGTCTTGACTTGCGTTTTTCGATCTATTAATTTTAACCTCTAACCGTAACATCGCTATATAAGTCCGGGCATTCCGACTGCTTCCCCCTTTTGAAAAGGGGGATTGAGGGGGATTTTGCTGATACAGCCCCAAATTTTTGAGAACTTACATCTAACCCAAATAACCAATTTTAATCGTTCCCATATTATGTAGAGGAGAGCCATGAACAAATCTAAATTAATAGAAAATCTTGCTCAGGCAGTGGATCTGCCCTTACGCAAGGCAGAAGAGGTAGTCAATGTAGTTTTCGGGGACATGGAGGACGCCCTCATCAAAGGCGATAGGGTAGAGATCAGGGGGCTTGGCAGCTTTAAAGTAAAACAATACGACGGTTACAAGGGTAGAAACCCCAAAACAGGGGATGTCATTGACGTCACACCCAAAAAACTTCCCTTTTTTAAAGTGGGTAAGGAACTTAAAGAAAGAGTGGATATTAACTGAAAAACTTTAAAGCCTTGGTCGTGCTAGACGGGGAGCTAGCGGTGCCCTGTAACCCGAAATCCGCTTATGCGGGGTTGAAAGTCCTTCAGGAGATCCCTGATGCGAGTTGATCCTTCGTTGCCCGGGAGGTGAGATGGACCTCACGTGACAGACGCTTGCGAACCCCGTCAGATCCGGGAGGAAGCAGCGGTAAGCACGAAAGTCTGTGTCGTGATGTGATCTATCTTTTACTCCAGGTGGCGATGACTTCTCGGTCATGGCTTAACTAAGGATGCACGGCCAAGGACTGAAAAAACTTTCCCCCCTGTCAGCACTAACTGCACAGTCAAACTGGGATTTTACTCGCTTTGATCTCTCCCAACTTTACGAAAGATGAAATCTGACCGCTTATGGCTCAACCCTTATCTAACCTTTTGTGGGTCCGGGAGAAGATCATGTACTTCCGGTACCCGAATCTCTCCTTGAATACACAGCTCGTTCATGGTGTTTTTACCCGGCACGGTGGTTTTAGCGAGGCTCCTTATCACAGCCTGAATACCAGTTACACGGTGGGTGACGCGCCGGATAATGTAAACGCCAATCACCATACGATTAAGGAGACCATCGGAGCCAACCGCCTGATTTATATAAACCAATCTCACGGGACTGATATTCTGGTCCTTCGCAAAGGCCAAGACGCACTATTCGAAAATATCCCTTCAGCCGATGCCATCATTACGAATGTACCCCTCTTTGCTCTCATGGTACAACTTGCCGATTGCCAAGGGGTTATCATCTTTGATCCAAAAAAAAATGTGGTGGCCAATGTCCACTGTGGTTGGCGGGGTAATGTCCAGAACATCCTTGAAAGAGTTGTAATCCGGATGAAAAATGACTTTGGTTGCATAGAATCCCATCTCCTGGCAGGTATCAGCCCCTCTCTCGGCCCATGTTGTGCAGAGTTTGTCAGCCATAAGGAAATATTTCCGGACACGTTCAAACGGTTTATGGTACGGGAAAACTACTTTGACTTATGGGCTATCAGTCGCTGGCAGCTCGAAATTGCAGGGCTCAAAGGGGGTAATATCGAAATTGCAGGGATTTGCACCCGCTGCGGGTCTGACCTTTTCTATTCCTATCGTGGTGAGGGGAAAACAGGCCGTTTCGGGGCTGTTGCTATGTTAACGTAGATTGAGGTCTTCGGAAGAGTATCATGGCGGCCGGAACAGTATTGATGGTAATTGCTCAATAAGATCTATTTCATCCTTAATATACTCAACGCGTTAAGCCGGTTTTGGCCTAGGAGGCTGTCCGAGAATGGCTTCGTAACGAGATCGAGCGAAAATTTTGAGGGCAAGGTGATAAGGCTAAAATGGCCGTAGACGCAGTCCCGCCCTGCGGGATTCTCGGACAGCCTCCCAGGTCAGACAGGACAATACTTCTGTTAAAATTTAACATATGTTAAACTACATTCTGTTAGCCACTTAACATATTTTAAAAACAGAAAAATAGTTCTATTCAGATTATAGTCCTGAATGCCTGCCGAAAACCAACTGAATTGTTTTTCGCTAACTCCACTCCGTTTATTGGAACATAGTTTACGAGATGTCGGTATGAGAGATGCAATTGGCTATTTGCGACACCCTAAAGACGTCTCCGGCCAATTGACTGAGGCTCCTGTTTGACTGATTCTACCGGAAATCGTCCTCTCTGCATGGTCAAAATGTTCAAGGGGGATTGTAATGCCGCCCTATTTGGCACTGAGTTTGCAGTGACTAAACTGATGATTTTCCAAAGAAGAGCGTAGCCATGAAAATAGAATAAAATGGGTGACCTTCCTGTGGAATTGGGCCCCTTGCTGGGAAGGCAATATCAAAAAGGGGACAAGGAGCAAGTTGAAAGTAAATAAGAAACGAGGAGATCTATCAATGAACGATCGCATCAGTCACACCCCACCCATCAGTGTCACTGATCTCGTCCTTTTAAAGGAAAAGGGTTCTGAGATTACCGTGGATAACACCTTTGAGATCAATGAGGTTGATCTGGCACACGAGGTACACCCGTTTAAGGCCTTCCTGTTTTTCTCTCACTTTTCTGGTACAGTTGACGGAGAGGAATACTCGTTCAGGAAATGCTATTCACGTGGTTGTACCCATAACCTGTGCCCCCATGTATCCCAGGCCGTTATGATCGCGAATCGTTATCTGCAAAGAGATTACAGGGCACTGGAAAATTCGGGAATAAAGGTTGAAAACAAATTGTTCACGCTGGAAAAAATGCTTGCACAATTCGAGGAGAAAAAGGATGAGTTTGTCGCCACCCTCATTATTGATGATTACATCAATATTGCTAAGGGAGGGGAGGCTGTTTCTATTGATGTCAGGCTGGAATATATCCCGGCGGTGGAGAATTTTGCAAACTATAAGGAAAAGCGGATGTTCTTTTCAGCCAGTTTCGCTGTTACCCATCTGGGAAAAACCCATATTTGCCAGAGATGCTATTCCTGCTATGGCATGGATAAGGAGAAGGAAGAGAGGGAAACGGCCAGGGAACTTGCAAACAGTCGAGCATTGGGGATGTATACCCGGTTTGACGAGGCGAATATCAAATACAACAAGGTATTTTTTGAATAACAAGCTATCCCTGAATACTCTTGTCCACCTGGATATCGTATGCCTTAAGCCGTTTCCAGAGTGTTACCCTGCTGATTCCTAAGATCCTGGCAGCCTTGGACTTGTTACCTCCGGTCCTTTTCAATACCCCTAAAAGGCGTTCCTTCCCGTTACCGCCACTTTGAGATCGTGCGTTTGGCTGTTTGACCGAAAGGGGCTGTGGCCCACCGGTGAGCGTGCCCGGGAGGTGATCCGGCGTGATTTCTTCCCCGTTACACAGGACGAAGGTATATTCAATAACATTAATAAGTTCGCGGACGTTACCTGGCCAATCATACCCCATGAGAAGCTCAAGGGTTTCTTTGTTCATGCCGCTGATCTGTTTCCGACTCTTTATACGAATCCGGTTTATAAACGTATCAACAAGTAAGGGAATATCCTCACGCCGCTCCCTGAGAGGAGGGAGATAGATGGGGATCACCCCTATGCGATAGTATAGATCGTCACGAAAGCGACCTTCTTCCATAAGTCTTTTGAGGTCTTTATTTGTGGCTGCAAGGACCCGGACATCAATGGCAACCGGGTGGTGGTCCCCCACCTTTTCTATCTCCTTCTCCTGAAGGACCCTAAGCATTTTTATCTGTGTGGAAATGGGCAGGTCTCCTATCTCGTCTAAGAAGATGTCACCATTGCTCGCTGCCTCAAAGCGCCCCACCCGGGTGTGATCAGCCCCGGTAAAGGCCCCTTTTACGTGTCCAAAGAGCTCGCTTTCCAGCAATGACTCGTTTAGGGCCGCACAATTGACCGTGATAAAAGGGCCATTGGACCTGGTACCGAGACTATGAAGGGCAATGGCCACCAGTTCCTTGCCGGTGCCGCTCTCACCGTAAATGATTGCAGGGGCCTCGGAAGAGGCCGCACTCTTTATGAGATCGAAAACCTGGCGCATGGCCGTGGACTTGCCAATTATGCCCTGAAAACTGTCCTCGATGCTGAGTTCCCGCCTGAGAGAAGAAATGACCCGCTCCTTGGCTACAAGCTCAGTACAATCGGCCAGGGTCTCCACACCACCGACGACCACTTCATCCTTGTCTCTCAAAATAGCCGCATTTTTAAGCACGTGCAGAGGAGAGCCATCCTTTTTCTTTAACACACATTTGCTGTGCCTGACCTGTCCATCCTTGAATAGCTCGCAGTGCCTGTCACCACCCCGCGCTCTTGTGCCAAAACAGGTGTCGCAATCAAGTATCTCACAGGACTGGCCTATGAGTTCATCTTTATGGTAGCCGGTAAGCTGCTCCATTGCATCATTGATGGAAAGGATAATCCCGTCAGGGTCCACCACCATGAGGCCATCTAACATGGTATGCACCACTGTCTGCCAGTACTTGCTGTATTCTTCTTCAAGCATAAAAAGGCTGCCTCCAAGCTGAAGATTTAGTCTTTTGGTGGGTTTTGTACTTCAACCGCAAGTTCCCAATAATCCCGGGATGAATTAGAAAAAATCCCCTCTCCAAGCCGTAGGCCTCAATCCCCACTTTGCAAAAGGAGAAAGCAGTCGGCATGCCCGGATTCATTTAGATATTACCTCCAACCCACCAAATTACTTGGGTTTTTGTGAAATTCTTTTTTTGAGTCCCCTGTTGCGGGGCATTTCATAAAACTGAGGAGCAATTTTATTATTTGTTAACACATAAACCAAAATAAACACATGTTAACCGTAAAGCATTAACGTTTAAAATTCAACGGGAATTTGATTAAATAAAATTTCTCAAAGAAAAACAAGAGGATAGCAATAAATTATTAAATGGGTCAAATTGGCATTGCCTTTGCAGCTCATGGCAAACACAAACAGGGACGAGAACTGTTTACCAAATCCCACGGGGCAAGTAGTGGACAATGAATATCAACCAGACAGGGTACTTGATTTGCGGGGATGGAGTTGCCCCTGGTGTATTGTCAAGGCCAAGAGCTGGCTCAGGCAGATGAGCCCCGGGCAGGTGCTCGAGGTGATCAGCACTGATCCGGAAGCCCAGAAAAACTTCCCCCGGGTTCTGGAAAAGGGCGGGGACAGGGTAGTCAGTATAGAACAGGACGAGGACTACTATCGCCTGTTGATACAACGGGGATAGAGGAAAAAGGCAATGGCACTCCGTCCTGATCGGCGGAATTAAATATCAACCTAATAGACAAAAAAACACTTAAGGAGGTTTATAATGGGAGAAGTTGATCTTAGCACAATTGAACCTGCAAGCGTGGTGGACGCCCGGGGCGTCTCATGTCCCGGTCCCCTGCTGGAGGCCAAAAAGGGAATCGGCAATGTAAAGGTGGGAGAAATCCTTGAGATCCTTTCCAATGATGCCGGATCAAGAAATGACATCCCTGCCTGGTCCAAAAAAGTTGGCCATGACTATCTTGGTTATCTCAGCGTGGACGGCGCAGACCGGCTCTTTGTCAAACGTCAAAAGTAAAAGAGGGGCACCATGTCAGCCCAAGAAAATCAGGCTAAGATACTTGTCCTGGCGACAGAAGACTGCGCATATCCAGGCGCCGACGCCACTGGACAGGCCCATATGAGCTACCCGGAAAACACGTACATTCTGAGAGTGCGGGCTCCGGTTATGTTTCCCGAAAAGTTCTATTTGGACTGTTTCACCAAAGGGATCTACGGCATCATCATCATGTCCTGCGGCGTGGAGTGCCCTTACGAGGGTGCTTATAATGCCTTAGCGGCCAGGATTGAAAAGGTCTACGCCATAATGAGGGACCAGGGTCTGGATTCCAGGAGGCTTCGGCTCACCGGTATCTGTACTGTGTGCACCCGGGCCTTCGTGAAGGAAGTGAAGCAGATGAACGATCTCATGGCGGAGCTGGGTCCTCCCGGCTCGGGAAAGAAGGCAGCTTAATATACTTCTACGCTCCCCCGGCACGTGTGCCGGGGGAGGAGCCATGAGCTGTTTGGGCTTTCTACCTAGTGCCCGGCCGAAAACTGTTATTTTTCCTCCCGCCAGCGGCGGGACGTCAGGCTCAAATTATAATCCTCGAAATACTCAATATATTCCTGCGGTTATAATTTTCGCCTTCCTTGATCTTGGAAAAAATCCCTATTTTTCGTTCAGACACTACCTAGGCCAGGTTACGGCGAGGCTCACGGAACGAGTGCAGAGTTATAGAGTATCGAAAGGAACGATTTATGTCCAATAATACCATGAAATTCGACACCGTGGTTGTGGGAGGCGGTATTGCCGGTCTCCAGGCAGCCCTGGATTTAGCTGATCAGGATTTCAAGGTCGTCATAGTTGAGAAGGACGCATCCATCGGAGGTAAGATGATCCGGTTAGCCAAGGTGTTTCCAACGCTTGACTGCGCGAGCTGCATTACAACACCAAAAATGTCGGCCGCGGCCCACCATGATAATATCACCATCTTTACCTATTGTGAGTTGAAGGCCCTTGAAAACGCCGGGAGCGGCATTACTGCTGAGGTAAGACAAAAACCGAGGTTCGTGGATGAAACCAAGTGCATCGGGTGCAGGCAGTGCGAATATAACTGTCCTGTATACGTTTCGGATGAAGAACAGGGTGGATTCAATGCCCGTAAGGCAATCTATGTTCCCTTTTCAACTGCTATCCCTCAGCTTGCACTGATGGACGTGGAAAACTGTACCCTGTGCGGAAAGTGCGCGAAGGTCTGCCCCACGGACGCGGTTGACTATTTTCAGGAACCAAAAGATTTTGTAATTGAGGCAAAGACGGCAATCGTTTCCACTGGGTTCGAGTTGACGCCCCTTGAGAATAAGCAACAATACGGGGAAGGGAATATTCCAAACGTGATCAGTGCCCTCCAGATGGAAAGACTTCTGGCCCCCCACGGCCCGTACAACCGCGTTCTAAGACCATCAGACGGCATGGAGCCTGATTCCATCGCCTACATCCAGTGCGCGGGTTCGAGAGACAAGAGCATGGGGGTTCCTTATTGCTCGCGCGTTTGCTGCATGTATGCCATCAAACAGGCCATGCTCCTCTCGGGTGCTCTGCCGTTGGCTGATATCGCCATTTACTACATGGATATAAGGGCATTTGGAAAGGGCTACGAGCAGTTCTACCAAAATTCAATAGCCATGGGCATTGAATTCATAAAAGGTAAGGTTGCCACTATAGACGCGGGAGAAAATGGGACCGTTAAGCTTCACTATGAGGCACAGGGAAACGGTGGAGGGGTAAACATCGCCGAACATGACCTGGTGGTCTTATCTCTCGGCATGGTTGCGGGCTGGAATCCCGAAGGTGTCTGTCCAGTATCCACAGGCTCTGATGCCTTCATCGAAACGGTCAAGCCCAAAATTGCGCCCACCCTGACCGATATGGACGGCGTCTTCGTGGCCGGAGTTGCAGCCGGGCCAAAGGACATTGTGGATACCATCGTGGAGGCAGGCGCTGCGGCCATGGAGGCTTCAAAGTACATGGTTGCCATGGCCCGTACCAGCAAGGCGGCTGCGTGATACCGAATAAAGGCTTTGAAAACGTTTACGTTTTCAGGATTCAGAGCTAACTCCGAACGGTAAACCTTGAACCTGTGAACGCTTACAATTGGGAGATTCAGTAATGGAGGATGAAGACAAAGCAAAAGAGACAACATCGGGGCAGAAGGTCGGCGTATATGTTTGTCATTGCGGTGGCAATATCAGCGACCATGTGGACGTTGGAAAAGTCTGCGAGAATATAAAAAATGTCCCGGGGGTAGTGTCCGTGAGAAACAACATGTTCATGTGCTCTGATCCTGGGCAGGAAATGATCATGGAGGACCTCAAGAATGGGACGATTGACCGGGTTGTAGTGGCATCCTGCGCACCAAGCCTTCATGAAACCACCTTTAGAAATGCCATTTCCAGGGCAGGTGGAAACCCATACATCTATGAACATGCGAATATCCGGGAGCAGGTAAGCTGGGTCCATCACGGGGATAATGCCACTGAGAAGGCCTCCCGCCTTGTGGCTGCGGCAGCGGCCAAGGCAAAGGGACTCCAGCCCTTGGAAGCCTTCAGAGTAGACGCCAGAAAGCATGCCACCGTGATCGGAGGTGGCATCGCAGGCTTAAGGGCTGCGAAGGACCTGGCGGACAGGGGGATTGAAGTAGTGCTTATTGAGAAATCCCCCTTCTTAGGTGGGTGGACGGCAAAATGGGACCATGTGTTCCCCACGGGAGATAATGCCTCGGACCTTATTATGGAGCTTGCCCCGCAGGTCCTGAACGACCCGACAATTACAGTGTATAACTGTGCCAGGGTGACATCCTTTGAAGGTTTTGTCGGCAACTTCAAGCTTGGTTTCAAGACACAATCCCCTGAGAAAGGTGAATATGAGGATGAAATCAAAAAAATGATCGAATCAGGCAAAAAGCCTGGTGAGTTCATTCCCTTTGTGGGGGTCTCCCCTTCTTCCGGGATTCCCGATGCCAGTGAGGAACATACGGTACAGACCGGCGCAATTATCCTGGCAACCGGGTTCAGACCATACACGCCTCGTACAGGCGAGTTTGGATATGGTAAATTCCAGGAAGTGATCACGCTCCCTGAACTGATACGTATCATAGCCGAAAATAGGGAAAACGAGCCTGATGATACACTAAAGGTGAACGGAAGGGATATCAAGAGCATTGCCATGATCCACTGTGTTGGCAGCAGGCAGATCCCGGGCATCCACGAGGAAGACGAAGACAAGCCACTTAATCAATATTGTTCCAGAACGTGCTGCAGTGCCGTTTTGCACGCCGCCAACATGATACGAGAGACGCATCCCAAAACTCATATCTATGATTTTTACCGGGATATCAGGACCTACGGCAGAGGTCAGGAAGAACTGTATGAAGACGCCTCGAAAAACAAAGTGGTTTTTTTCCGTTTTGAGGCCCAGGATTCACCTGTTGTAGCTAAAAACAGCGGCCCGGGGGACCACCCGCTCCTTGTTACAGTTAAAGATACCCTGACTTTTGGCGAGGAAATCCAGGCCCCCGCAGACCTGGTGGTTCTCGCCGTGGGCATGGAGCCGAATAATGTTTCAGACCTGGTGGAAATGATGAAGATATCCGAAGGGGTAGACAAATTCCTTTTAGAAGTCCACCCAAAACTGCGGCCCGTGGAAGTGGCGGTGTCAGGCATCCTGCTTGCAGGCACCTGCCAAGCGCCATTTGATATTGGCGAGGCATGCGCCGCCGCATCAGGTGCTGCTGTCAAGACTTCTGCTCTATTAGGTCGTGGTTACGTAGAACTGGACCCCTTTGTGGCAGAGGTAGATCTCAATAAGTGCAAGGGCACCGGGGCCTGTGTGGAGGCCTGTCTTAACAAGGGCGCCTTGACCTTAGTGGAAATGGAGATCAATGGTGAAACGGTCAAACGGGCTCAGGTCAATCCGGCCACCTGTTCGGGGTGTGGTGCCTGCACCGCTGTTTGCCCGGAAAGGGCCATCAATGTCAAAGGATGGACACTAAAACAGTACGAAGACATGGTAGATATGATAGTTGCTGACCGGATTGCTGCATAATCTGGCTTTTTTTGATTCAGGTTTGATTAAGCATGCCGGGCAGCAATGCGATCCCATAATAATAAATCTACAATAGTCAATCTTTATTATTCATTTAGAAGAGGATATCTTATGGGCCAGATAGATGATGATAAAAGAGAAGGGAAAGAGGCCATGAAAAAACTGCGCAATGAACGAAAACAGTTCATTAAAGCGGCTGCAGTCAAGATGAAAGAGCAGAAGAAGGTCATAAAGGCAATAAAGGAACAGATAAAGGACAACCCCGGGACCGTGCCTGAAATTGCCGAAGGGACGGGGATTCAGACCTCTGAGGTCCTCTGGTACTTGGCTTCCCTGAAAAAGTTTGGGCAGATAGTGGAAGGCGAAAAGGACGGCGCTTACTTCCGCTATGAACTGGTTGAAACCGAACAGGAGGAAGCAGCATAACATGCCTTGTGTTACACCTGCCCGGTATTTCCCAAAATTATTCCGTTTATGGAGGATGGAATATGACTCTTGTAAACCCTGAATTTGCTGAAGAACTCGAAAAGTTCGGCATTGATAAAACCCTGGACTGTTTCAATTGCGGGACGTGCGCTGCAATATGTCCGCTTATTTATGAACATTTTCCAAGAAAAATGATCCGATATGCCCAGATTGGAGCAAAAGATCGGATACTGGAAAATTATGAGGACCTGTGGCGGTGTTTGCACTGTGGACTTTGTATTGAAACGTGTCCGAGGGAGGCCGACCCCGGGGATCTAATCTTAGGTCTAAGGCGGTTCGTGATAGACAATTGGAGGAGGGCGTAAGATGTATAACCCGAGGTATATTATTGATGTCCTTGCAGACAACATCAGGAAGACGAGGAATCCGTTTGGTGCATCAAACCGTACAGTCAATAAATGGTGGAAAGATACTCCCATGAGCACTGAAGGAGACGCCATGCTTTTTACAGGGCTCATGTACCAGTTGGCGCCTTATATTGAAAAAACTACAAAGCAGATTGAACGGTTTGAGGATACTTTTTTCGCGAATTACGTGTGGCTCAACAAATATGTACCGAAGTTTCTGGTGAAACTGGCGTTTGTATTCATGGCGTCTAAAAAAGACAAACAGCCTTTCAACGATATCCTGAAAAGCGTTGTAAAAATCCTTGTAAAATCGAACGTTGATTTTTTTTACAAACCGAAACTCGATTATTACAGCGGTATATTGCTGTACGACCTGGGTGATAATGAGGGTTTCATCGAGCATGCAAAGTTCGTTGCCGGAAAGCTCAAGGAACAGGGTATCAAAAAACTTATTACGGTTGATCCCCACACAACTTATGCCATGAAAGTCCTCTACCCTAAGTATATTGGCGAGAGCTTTGAAGTGAAAACATACTTTGAGCTGATCAATTTCAAGGCACAGGATAAAGGAAGGCAGGTAACCCTTCACGATCCATGTTTTTACGGAAGATATCTGGAGTTGTCGGATGTGCCGAGGAAGGTTCTTGATGACTTTGGCATTGAAAATATCGATGTGAGAAATTCCGGTAAATTTACCAGTTGCTGTGGAGGTCCGGCAGAGTCTGTTTCACCGGCCCTCACCAAAGAGATCCTCAGCAAGAGATATGCGGAGTTGAAAGAGACGGGCGCCCCCATCGTGGCATACTGTCCCATATGTCTGGGAAATCTCATAAAAGCTGGGGCTGACGTGGAGGACCTGTCAACATTCATCGCTCGTTATGCTTGATCTTTACCTATAGTGGTAAAAAACTCTTAGCCATCTAAAGGTGGCATTTGCTCAGAAGGAGGAACAAAAATGGCAGATACTGAAACTGAAAAGATCGTTTATATAGCAACACATGCAGGAGAAGACCCGGATAGGGCCAGCCTTCCTTTTGTCCTGGCCAATGCGGCTCAGGTCATGGAGGTCGAGGCCGTTGTAGTCCTTCAGGGAACCGCCGTCTATCTTGCCAAGAAAGGTTATCTTGAGCATATACATGCCGCCGGTCTGGCGCCGCTCAAGGAACTGGTCGACAGTTTCCGTGAGGCCGGCGGGAAACTGATGGTATGCGTTCCCTGCATCAAGGAGAGAAAGATAGAGGAATCCGACCTGATTGAAGGGGCCGTCCCAGCGGCCGGGGGAACATTGACGCTGGAGATATTGAGCGCCAATGCAACGCTGGTCTATTAGTTGATCAATGGCTTATTGAAAAAAACTTTATGAATCCAGCCAGTTAGGGGCTGAGGGATTAGATCACTTCGTAATCCCTTAACCCCGGTTTATCTTGGTCAGGGTGTTACGTTATATGGGTGGCCTCTGGTTAGTTTTTGCATCTTTTTCTTGGAATAGCCCAATATTTCCCACACCTCTTTGTAGACGGGTCTTCCGTCTCTGTTAAAGGGATCTATAAGGACTTTTCTATGAAAAAATCGAGAAGGCGTCCAGTGGCATTCTTTACAACCCGTTGCACCAAGGGCATGTTTTCCACTGACCACATTATGGCTCAGATCAAAGGGCTCACAGCACTTAAACCCTCCATCCTTTGTAGGCATTATTGCCTTGTTCAATTGATTGTTTTCCAGGTAATAGATCATTCCACCCTTGACCAATACAGGGATGTGGTATGCAATGCGACATCCGAACCTGTCCTTGCCTTCTGCTAATGCCTTAAGGTATACTGTTATCTCTTCTGCGGTGTTTACGGCCTTTGACCCTTTTAGTACTTCCATTAGAGCAAAGTTAGTAATGGAAAACCTGTTTTTTGCATTGGCTCCGGTAAAATCCCTGATTCTCCACAGGTGAATAGGGATAACACGGTGAGAAGCCCGGTCCCAATCTCCCCACCAGATGGCCTGCATGGGGTCCACCGGCCTGATTTTTCCTTTATATTTGACAAAGGCGGGACACCAACTATTCTTGGGAGTCTTTTTGCAGGATCGGTTTGGGTTTAAGGGGTCATTGGACAGAAAATCTGTTGTCGAATATTTATTAGTGTGCCCTGTTGTGGCATTATCAATCACTGACGTGGCTGCATTGGTCTTGTATGGGATATGACATGTCTCGCAGGCGATTTTCTCGATGTGCAAATCCGGGAATTTATGGTCCGGCTTTGGCGCACGTTCATCCGCACCCTTTAGATGGCAATCAATACACCCTTTCATTGTTCCATCAAGGTCATCCCGCACAGAACCAACCAGTATATCACCTTTTGCGATCTCGTGATCTTCTCCACTGGGGTGACAATAGAGACAGGTCAACCCCTTTGCCTTGTGCACATCTGTTTCAGGTTCCCAGCTCCTTCCTCTTTTCATGTTATCCGGCATGACGTGGCAGTTCCAGCAATTCGTGTCTGGAACCTCTCTCGTTATAAAGGCAGCAAGGTTTGTTGGGTCGGCGATGTTTGTCTGTGTGTAATCGGTGTGAAAGGAGATGGCCTTGGGTTTGGCTGAAGGCCCTGCCGGGTTTGATACTTTAAAATCCTTAAACCATCCAGCGCCTACCATGGGTGCCTCATAGAGGAATCCTCCTCTAACAGCAAGGGCCCGCTTTTTCCAGTTATAGCCCTTGAGGTGACAGATCAGGCAGTCTGCTTCAAGGACGCCACTTTTTTCCCAATTTGATCTGTAGTAATCACCGTCAAGATAATTGTCACCCCTGGGTATAATATTGTTTTCGAGAACTACTACAAATTCATCGTATCGATTTCCTTTGCGATCATACTCTGCAGGGCCACCTCCCGGATGGCAGACACCGCACGTCGTTGTCCAAAAATAGGATGATTTGTCAATGTCACAGCGCCTCATATTCACCTTCCTGGCCAACTGGCTGGAATCTGAAGAGGGAGGTCACCATTTGCCATACATACCATGTGACATAAGCCAGGGGTTTTTGGAGTCCATATCATCCCTGACAATAATATTCCCCTTGGCATCGGTTCGCCCTTGTTGAAAGTGGTAGGCATTAGTTATCTCATCGTAGTCATGGCATTCACCGCATGTGTTCTTGGGGCTGTAAGGGATATTGCTCTCCAGTGATATTTCATTTCCATCGTAATCTATTAGATCTATTTCCGGATGTGATGGCTCCTCTGAGGCCATGGACAGACCAAAAACAAAGATCATTAAGAAAGCAGACAAAATAAAAAAACAGCTTTTTTTCATAGCAGAACTTCTCCTCTGAATATTAGTTGTCATGGCCCTTTCGGTCTATAATTTAAATAAACCTGCTGATTTTTCAGCTATATTTAGGGCAAATTATAATTAATTATGACGGATTTGTCAAGGTCAAGGGCCTTTCTGGATGTTTGGGGACGTTATAGTTGGCAAGTCCTTGCCCTGTTTTTCAAACATCTGGCGCCAGTATCCGATTCAACTGGATGTTATCTACCATACCTTTGATAAAAAAAGCCGCGTTCCTGTTTTACTGCTTTGATTTTCTTATCCGCTTCGAGAACATCCAGGTATTTGTTAAGTTCATTTGCATGTAGCCCCAGGAACTGAGACAGGTCTTGTAAGGTACAGGGACGTCTTTCTATGGTTTCTAGGATGGCTGACTCCACATCTGTCCGGTAAGAAAGAAGTTCTTTGCGCTCCTGCGCCTTGGCAATGATCTCAGCGTTTTTCAACTGCCAGAAATCCAGGACGTGTTCCAATTCCTTCCAGGTAGCTGCACGGATAGTGGGTACGGTTCCCGGCCTGTCCAATGTATTAAGCTGAACAAGATCTGGTTCGATTTTTTCTATTGCACGCTTCAGAGCTGTTAATTCTTGTTCTGTATCATTAAGGCCAGGGACTATGAATACTTCCAGCCATATTTGCCCGCTGTACTCCTTTCTAAATTGGACCAACCCTCTAATAATGGTATCAATTTTTAATTGGGGATGAGGTTGGTTAATCTTTTTGAATACTCTCTCAGTAGCAGCATCTAATGACGGTATAACTACCGTGGCATCTCTAATATCGTCGCGTGCCTGTTTTTGGAAAAGCAGTGTTCCGTTTGTCAGCACAGCCATCGGAATATCCGAGGTCTGGTTTTTTATGAAATGCACCACATCGCCGATCCTTGAATTCAAGGTAGGTTCTCCAGAGCCGGAAAAGGTCACGTAATCTGGCCCTGGGTTATGAGAAAGATAATGAGTTAGTTCTTCTTTCACTGCCTCGAATGGCACATATTCTTTGCGCTTTAAAGAAAGATTGGTTGTACGGCCACATTCACAGTATGTACAATTTAATGTGCAGGTTTTCATTGGGACTAAATCGACGCCAAGAGAAATTCCCAGACGTCGAGAAGGTACAGGGCCGAATAAATAATTATACATAATTACTCCACAAATTCTTGGCATAAACTAATGTGGTATTTCATTAGGGAATTGTTGATATTCCAATTGCCAAAGTGTTGTTTGCATGGTTATTTTCAAATGAACAAGATCTGATCCAATACATGTTACATTAATCCATAGCATTGTTTTGTGTCCATATTTGATGTGCTACTCATTATCTAAATAGCTTGAATTTCTTCCTCCGAAGCAGTCTCGAGTTTTTGCAGCAGGCCAAGTGTCCCCAGATTTGGGTATAATTGGCCTCGCAAGGCAAATGATATCCAGCCCTTTTCTTCAGAGACCACAATGACAAGTGCGTCGCTTACCTGGCTGAGACCAAGGGCTGCGCTATGTCGAGAGCCCAGGCGAAGGGCCTCCAATCCAGGATCGTGGGGCGCCAGGGGTAATAAGACGCAGGTCTTTATAATGTGACCGTTTCGAATAATAACGGCGCCATCATGGAGTGGACTCCCTGGATAAAAGATATTTTCCAGGATAGGGGCATTAACAACGGCTTCAATGATGACTCCGCCTTTAAGATGTTCATCGAGATTGCTTTCTTGCTCAATAACAATAATTGCACCATGATGTTTCGCACTCAACTTGGAGATTGCAAGGACGACTTCCCCTGGTACCTTTATCATGGGAGAGATGCAGCATTTAAGATGATTTTGTATCAGCCCTTGTTCTAATTGGTTAATTTCTTCCCGTATTTCGTATAATTTCTGAAGGAGATTGCCCAAATATGAGCATTGCGTAAAGCATGGAAGCGCCTCATGAAGGTAAATAAGCTGGCGTCTTAGAGATTCAAGTTTTTCCTTAATCGTTTCTTCTTCACTGAATATGCCCACATGATTTATCTGGTCCATTGGTATCTTTTTTGTAACCGTTCACGGGTTCAAAAGTTCAGCGCCGCCTCTGACCGCCAAAGCGGTCAGTTTGATCGAAAAAAAGACTCCAGCGTTGCGGAGTCACATACGAGGGGTTCAAGGTTCAATTCTCGTCCACGGAGTGCATTTGGGTTCCGTATTTATTATAAAAGCGTCAGCTTCTTCAGGCCAAGCCAAAATTTGGAGCTAAATTGGCAATTACTTGGGAAAATGAGCATTTTTAATCCCGCTTTTAGCGGGAAACGTTGGACCCTGAACCTGGCCGTACTGAACGGTTACCTATTTTGTTATATATTTCCTCTCGGAACACATAATAAAGTTTTTTTCAGCCGGATCATAATATTTAAACCCCTCAAGTTTTCCATCAAGATAAAATGAAACTGCCCGGTCAATATCATCAATATTTGTGAAAATACAGTCAATTTTGCGAGACGAAATCTCTGTGAGGGATTTCTTACCCATGCTTCTTGCCATAAAAAGACTGCAATCATGAAGCAAACTAATGATTTTTTCGGGTTGGCCGTGGCTTTTTTTGGATTTACCGGGTTCAAGATAGGAATTTTCCCGTAACTCTTTGCCAACAATTTGTGCGTTGAGTATTTCAATAACGAGATAATGCCTGCTTTCTCCAAAATGACCCTTGCGGATAGTCTTTTTGTCATCTGTTCCAATAGCTATTTTCATTTTGCCTCCTTTTTCAAGACTTTCCCACCTTAGTTACTTTTCCAGGCTTTGTGGCCCTAATTACGACAAAAGATCCTTTGCCGTAACCGTGTTTTACTGGTTCATTTTCTGTGGTTTCGGATAAAGTCTTAAAGATGGTCTGTCGAAAATCAAAATCTCTAAAACCAATTTGCGTCATAATTTCAATAATTTCATCAACAGAGAAAAATGTGGCATCTTTGTAAAATACACTCTCGTTTTGGTGATTCAAATATATCTGTCCTACTGAACTGTTTCGATCCACTAAACCGATTATGAGAAATCCATCCTGCGATAGTATCCGATAGGCTTCCTGCAGGGATTTGTCTATATCATCAACGAAGCAAACAGTTGTGACCATCAAGGCAAAATCAAACTCGGAATTACTAAAGGGAAGTTCCTCAGCTACCCCGTCCAGAACTTGAATTCCTCGTTTTTGGGCAATCTTTTTCATTCGGCCAGAAGGTTCTACACCTATCTTAACGCCCAAAGGCTGCGCAAACCGACCTGTGCCCACACCAATTTCAATTCCCTTTCCCTTTTCTGGGATCAAGGCCTTGACTGCCCGTAATTCCGCTTCATAGACCCATCGGTTTTCCGTAAACCATTTTTCATATTGAATGAAATGCTTTTGAAAAATTGATGTTTTTGCCATTATTAAATCCTTTAAAAAACTCCCATCGGCTTCATACAGGCAATGGCCTTCGGTCAGAAAGGGACAGGCTTTGGGGAAAGCTATTACTCCTATGGAGCACTTGGAATCATCACTACCGGAACAGGGGAGTTTGATACGACTTTCTGAGCAACACCGCCCATATCAAAGTTGCCCTTTTCCCCTTTCCTGCACATAACTACCATATCTATCCCTTCTTTGCCAATGAAGTCGAGAATTTTTTTTGCCGGATCTCCCACGGCAATATGCCTTCTAAATGGAGCACAGTCTTCCAAATGCTTTTGGCAGATTTCTTGCTGCCTTTCTGTGGCCTTTTCCTTTTCCCACTCTACAATTTTGTTTATATGGGATAGATCGAAATCCCCGTACCACGATTTATGGTGAGCCAGGTCTTCGGCCACGTAAAGGACGTATACCGTGGCACCATATTTTTCTGCCAAAGATGTGAGTTGGGGCATTGATTCTTCTGAACACTTTGATAAGTCAGTAGGCCAAAGTATTTTTTTTATTTCCATGTTGGTATCTCCTTGATCAATATGTGGTGAATGGATTTTGGAAGCATGAAAATATCGCTATAATGTTTTCGTCTGAATTTTCTCTACTCTTGGGTTCAGGAAACCCCTTCTAAAAGGGGGTTCCCAAACCAAGGTACTAAAACAAGATAGTATTTATATATATTGGATTAGAGCTACCTCCTTGTAAGACCAGGGACCAGTGCCGGCGGAACAACCAAAACAGGGCAGGGTGACCATAAGATGGTATTGGTGGTTACCTGGCCCAAGGGTCCCACCCTTATGTCTTCTCCTGCTGCAATGGGTGACTTAGTAGCAGTGCCCATGACGATGACATCTATCTTGGCATTTCTGGCCAGTTTGGTGATTTCACTGACTATATCGCCGTCTGATACATTTATCATATAATCATCAAGGGCTTTATCGACCAGTTTATTCCCATAGACCTCCTTCACATGTGCTTCTGCCTCCGCTATTTTTCTATTTGTCTCTTCTTCGTTCAAATTAAGACGCCCGAGACCATGGTAAATCCAGAGTTTTGCATTATTCTCTTTGGCCATATTGAGGACGAAGGTGAATACATGTCCGCAGTATTCTGTCATACAGGTGGAAAATAGTATTCTTTTATACATTTTCTATTCCTCCTTTCTTAAATGAACGCTAAAGGTTTTCCTGTGAGGCCCACATCTTTCCAGGATAAAAAACTCTCAAAACACTTACCCTCCTGGGTGCTGCGAGCGCCAATCCGCAAACGTTTTACCGCTTTTGTAGACTTCGGTCCGCCTGTGGAAGTTCTCATTTTTGGGGCTGGACACCCTATATGCCTCTTCTTCTGTACTCACTGCCTTTTTAAACTCGCCACACTCCGCGTAGGCCGCTGCCAGGGTATCCATCCATGAACCGGTTTTACCGATATCTAATGCCTTGTGTGCATAAGATATCGCTTTTCGGCAGTCGCGCACTGAGGAGTCTTTTGCCGTTGCAAGGAGCCAGGCCAGGTTATTATACGTTCCCCCGCCTTTCGGATCTAAATTTATAGCACGTTCATAGTCTTGTATGGCCTCACCATATCGCTCCAACGATGTCAGGACTACTGCCCGGTTGTGAAGATAATCGGGATTTTGGGGCTTGAGCGCTAACGCGGCCCTAATATCCTCCAGCGCTTCCCGGTAAAGGCCTCTTCTGATAAAGACCCCGGCACGAGATGAATATGCCGGCGCATGCTCGCGATCGAGATTCACACATTTTGAAAAATCTTCCAGGGCATCTTCAAGTCGGCCGCAAAGCATCTTTATTGTTCCGCGTTCATAAAAACAGTCAGCGCAGTTTGGATCATGCAGGATAGCTACATCAAAGTCCTTAAAGGCCAATACATGTCGCCCCAACCTGGCATAGGCTATTCCCCTGAACCTGTATGTTTCCCAGCTACTGCGATTCAGTTCGATGGCCGTAGTAAATGCCGTTATGGCCTTCTTAAGTTGCCTGTTTCGAGCAAACTCCAGACCCTCTTCTGTGATCGCTTCAGCCGATTGGTAAGCTTGTCTGGCTCGTTGTTTCGATAAAGGCATTTAATCTCCCCTGGTACATCCTGGTAGATCATCCTTAAGCAGGATGATCTACCAGACGTTCGAGTCTACCCGGAGTGTAGCAGTTTAGCGACCACCGGCCGGGAAGGCCATCTCGTCACAACGCCAGCAACCCTGCTCCCTCAGATCTCCCTCAAAATTGATATCCTTGTCGCAGAGCCAGCCATATCCATCCTTGTCCGTGAAATATTTCAGTGGACGGGCTGGTTTGTGGGTATCGGTGGTCATCTCTTTTCTTTCATCATAAAAAGTTCCTTCTGCCATGGTACTCTCCTTTCATACTTAAATGTTAATATTGAATTTGACCTCTATGTGGACCTTTGTAATATTACTTCAGCATATTCCATGCCAGAAGATACAAAATGGCCAGAAAGTCAAATACATCAATTTGATCAATAAGTTATAAGCTTTGGGAATAAAAGGGGGATAAAAGCAAAATAAGATAAATCAAATGGCTGAGTGCGAAAACGCTACTTTAATAATAATGTGCGATTGCAATATTGCTACTCTAATCGCTTTATTCTATATTTTAGCTTTTTCATTTTATAGTATCCTTGACCTTGGGTAAAACCACGGTAAAAACCGAACCCTTAACCGGCTCATTTTTTACGATAACTCGACCACCGTGACCCTCTACAATAGCCTTCACTCCAGCCAAACCCAAACCGAAACCCTCTTTTTTTTCTGCTCCTTTCCCGCGATGAAAGCTATCAAAAATGTAGGGTAGTTCATTACGTGCAATGCCTATTCCTTCATCTTTCACCTTGACGATTACGTTTTCGGCAGTTTCTTTCGTTGTTATGGTGATAGTTCCCTGTTTCTTTGAAAATTTAATAGCGTTGTCCAGAAGATTGGTAAAAACTCTGCGTATCTGGCTGGCATCGGCGTCGATAATGGATAGCTCCTTTTCATTTTGCAACTCCAGCTTGAGTCCTGATTGTGATGCCTTTACTTGGTAGGAATCCGAAATCTCCATCAATTCTTTATCCAAAGAGGTGGCGCTGAAGTTTAATTTCAATCTTCCAGTTTGCAAACGGGAAAATTCCAGAAAATCATTGATCAGGGATTCAAGCTTGCTTGATTCATTCTTGATAATGCCAAGATATTTATTTTTCTTTTCATCATCAATCTGTCTTGCCTTTTTTAAAAGTCGAAGGGCGAACCCGCCGATTATGGTAAGAGAGGACTTCATATCATGTGCTAACATGGATATAAGATTGTCCTTTTCCCGTTCTAAGCTTTTTAAACGCGAAATATCCTGAAAGGATTCTACACCCCCGATGAGGTGATCATTGTCGTCAAATAGCCCTGCCGTGTTCATCCTTACAGGAATGGTTTCTCCCCATTTACTAACTATAGTTGTCTCAACAAGGGATACTGCTCTATGCCCATTAAGGACGGTTCTCAATGGGCAATGGGCATGGCACCTGCCACCTTGAAGGATTTCGCCGCAATACTGCCCCAGCGCTTCTTTTGCAGAATATCCGGTTACTTTTTCAGCCCAGGGATTAAAACCGGTAATCTTCAAATCTGCGTTGACCGTAAGAACCGCGCTGGGAAGGCTATCGATGATGAACCTATAGAGTGCCAGGCCAGGAGAATATTTGCCCTTCTCTTTCACTACATCTGAGTCATTATCAACCATAGGACATCCTCCACTTATCTGACTTGACATTGCTCTGTTTTCTGTTAGCTATGAAGCCTTCCTCGCAATTCAAAACAACAAGAGACCCAAACCCATGATAAATATCCCAAAGATTACCCCAAAAGTGACGGTATGCCCTGGGCCATAACGATGCATTATAGGGAGAAATTTATCCAATGAAATATAGACCATAATCCCGGGCATGAATGCCAAAAAAGATGCATGGAGGCTGTTTTATAAAAACGGCATTGATATGGAGAACCTATAACCTCAACGGAGGTGGTACTTGGTATCAGGTACCGGGTACTGGTTCGAAGTGTTATTGTTCATTTTTTGTCCAGACACTATTTAAAAACCCAGCAGCCGACCACCCTGATAAATAAGGAAGCTTACCATCCAGGCAAGGCCGAGTCCGATCAGAACCGATGACGCTGTAATCTTCCAGGACCGCGACTCGTTACGAATTACGGCCAAAGTGGCGACGCACGGTGTGTAGATAAGTGTAAACACCATAAAACTTAATCCCTGCAATGGGCTCAGATGTGTCGAGAGCTGGCTGGCCAAGTCAGCCTCGGCACCGTAGGTCACAGCCATTGCACCGATGACGATTTCCTTGGCAATGAAGCCGAAGAGGAGCGCGACGCTTTCCTGCCAATGGATCCCTATTGGCTCAAACAGGGGTGCAAGGCTTCTTCCGATGCACCCCGCCAGTGTCTCAGCGCTACCTGCAGGCACATCCCCTGGATAGTGGGTCAGAAACCAGACCACTGCAACACCGGTAATAATGAGGGTTGCCGCCCGATAGAGGAAGTCTTTCACTTCCAGCCAGGAACGTAGTCCAACTGAGCGCAGTAAGGGCAGACGGTAGGGTGGAAGTTCCATGATGAAGGGCTCCGGGCTGCCTCCTAAGTGGAAGGGCCTTAGCATGGTCCCTGCGAGTATGATAATAAGAAAACTCCCTGCATAGAGCGAGAACACGATCAATGGCGCTATCGAAGGGGCGAATAGAATCGCCGAGAGGAACAGGAATATCTGCAGCCGCGCTGTGCACAGTGTAAATGGAATAAGCAACATTGTCAGGATCCGGCTGTGCCGGCTTGAAAGGATACGTGTGCTCATGATGGCCGGGACGTTGCAGCCATA
>MVDB01000202.1 GCA_002050025.1 Desulfobacteraceae bacterium 4484_190.2 | reverse complement strand
CGGACACATGGCCATTGATAATTATGACCAGTTCAGACTTTAGAGGATTATCCGTTCGGACATACAGGTGACCTGTATAATCACCTGTTGTTTTGGAAATATCTACTACTTCCAATCTGTAAACATATCCAGGCTTGACCTCCTTTAGAGTCCACCGGACATGATCCTTCAAATCGCTTTCAATTGAATTGACTTTTAAAGGTTTATCATGATTATTAATAATTTCAACATGCTCGCTGGGTACCCGTCCTTTAACACCCCACAAGGAGAGATAGCCACCCGGTTTAAGGGAGATATGGGGCATAACCTCACCTTCAAGATAGAGGGCCACACTCATCCTTTGGAGATCATTTGACCATATAATGGCCTTCTTCCGAAAAGCTCCTCTCACATTGCCTGAGTCTATTGTGACTGTGATACTCCCCGTCCCGCCGGGAGGGATGACCCGATCAAAACGGGCCACGGAGCAGCTTCAGGAAGTCGTAACTCTTTTTATATTCAGATCTATCGTTCCCTGGTTAAGTACTGTAAAAGTATGGCTTAGTTTTTCACCCTCAAAAACAGGTGAAAAGGCGTGCGTGGTCTCCCTGACGTGAATAATGGGGGCACCCTCAGACGATGCCGGAAATGACTTGCTCCCATTTACAAGAATTGCCGTCATGCACAGAAAGCCCACGAAAACTTGCAACGGTTTAATATTCATCAATAATCTCCCCGCAGTAATCATTGTATTTTGTGTAGTTACTTCAGTTCTTTGAAAAACAGGAGCCGATTAGTATTGTCCCATATCGGGGAGCGTATTTCAATAAGGATTTTTTGAAGTACTTAAAGCAGAATCCAATACACAGGCGCTATCCTCTCGAAATAGCATGAAAATTATTTTTTTATTTTACTCTTGACAGCTAAATGGATTTCAGTATATAAATTGCTATCATTTTAATAAATATTATGCAGAAAATAAATCATCCTTAGTTCCCTAACAGTTGCCTATTATGGGTATAGAAGAAAGAAAAGAGCGGGAAAAAAAGATGCGCAGGCAGCAGATAATGGATGCTGCAAAAAAGGTCTTTGCTTCCAAAGGATTGGGCGGCGCGACTGTCGAAAATATTACTGAAGAAGCCGAATTGAGTCCCGCCACCCTCTACCTTTACTTCAAAAACAAGGATGAGTTGTTCGCATCCCTTAATCTCAAAATGCTTGAAGCCCTAATCGCCAAAATCGAGAGCGTTCGGGATCAAGGCAACCTGAATCCTGAAAAAAAGATAAAGAAGCTCCAAAAGGCACTTTATGAAGTCTACCTCACCGATCCTTTGAATATTGTAAACGTCCTCAGGTTCCAATCCAAGGAAAGACTCCGGAACCTTTCTCCCGAATTAGCATCCCAGATCAGCGATTTCACTAAAAAATATATGAAGGCTATTGCCGAAATTTTTAAAAATGGCGTCCGGGATGGAACTTTTCTGGACCGTCATCCTGCCGCCTTTGCTGATATTGTATGGGGCGTCTTTGCCGGACTGGTACTACTGGAAGACACAAAAAAAGGTCTTGAACAAGGCAAGGATCATCTAAGACCTACTTTAGAACTGGCACTTGAAATCATCAGCCGGGGCATCAAGAAGAATTGACGATTGAATGCTGACAATTGACGATTTATCAATATTCAATCTTCAACAGAAAATTGTCAATCAAAGGAGGAAGTTTGAAGAGATGAACGATCTTCCAATGACCTTTCCTAAAATTCTCATCCATAACGCCGAGAGATTCCCCCCTTCCAAGGCAGCCATACGTGAAAAGGATTACGGTATATGGCAGTCCTATTCATGGCAGGACTACCTTGACCAGACGAAGGATTTTGCCCTGGGACTGGCCGCTCTGGGCTTAAAAAAGGATGATAAAATGGCCATTATCGGGGACAACAGGCCCCAGCTTTACTGGGGTTTGGCGGGCTGCCAGTGCATAGGGGGTGTGCCCGTTCCCCTTTACCAGGACGCCATTCATAAGGAGCTTCACTATATTGTGAATCATTCTGAGTGCAGGGCTGCCTTAGCAGAAGATCAGGAACAGACCGACAAGCTCATGAACCTGAAAGATGAGATACCGAGCCTGGAATATATCATCTACGATGATCCCAGGGGACTTCAGAATTACAAGCACGACTGGCTCATCGCTTTTACCGATGTCCAGGAGATGGGCCGCAAGTTCGGTAAAGAAAATCCCGACTATTTCATGAACGCAGTCAATGATGTAAAGCCCGACGACATGTCCATCATTGTTTATACCTCAGGGACCACCGGTAATCCCAAAGGGGTCATGCTGACTCACCGTAAAATTGCAGAATGTTCCCGGGGTTTTCTTAAATGGGACAACCTGAATGAAACGGACACTATCATGGCCTATCTCCCCATGGCCTGGATCGGGGACCATATCTTCTCCTACGGACAGGCCCTCTGTTCCGGTTTTACCGTCAATTGTCCGGAAAGCACCGACACTACGGTGCATGACCAGAAGGAGATCGGTCCGACCGAGATCTTTGCACCTCCCCGTATATGGGAGAATATTCTGACACAGGTCATGATCAAGAATGAGGACTCTGCCTGGATAAAACAGAAGTTATTTCACTTCTTCATGAAAGTGGCTAACCGGGTGGAGAAGAAACGGATCGCCAATGAGCGGGTGCCTTTTACCGACAAGATTCTCTACAATATAGGGGATTTAATTCTCTACGCACCGTTGGTTGATAACCTCGGCATGAGAAATATAAAGGTGGCCTATACGGCGGGAGAAGCCATCGGGCCTGAAATATTCGAGTTTTACAGGTCCCTTGGGATCAACCTGAAACAGCTTTACGGTATGACCGAGAGCTCTGCTTACATATCCATGCAGAAAGACGGTGACATTGACTCCGAGAGTGTGGGGCCTCCACTCCCCGGAGTTGAGATAAAGATAGCAGACAATGGTGAAGTTCTTTACAAGGGCCCTGGCAACTTTACCGGCTACTTTAAAAACCCGGAGGCTACTGCCGAAACCATTGAGGACGGATGGCTCCATTCCGGCGATGCTGGCTATATGACGGAACGTGGGCATCTCAAGATTATAGACCGGGCAAAAGATGTCAGCCAGTTGACCGACGGGACCCTGTTTTCCCCCAAGTATATTGAGAACAAGCTGAAATTCAGCCATTATATCAAGGAAGCCGTGGCTCACGGAATGGATATGGACTTTGTTGCCGCCTTTATTGATATTGATTACGGGGCAGTGGGAATCTGGGCGGAAAGGAGGCATCTCGGCTTTACAAGTTACACAGATCTTGCCAGTAAGCAGGAAGTCTATGACCTCATTTATAATGAAATCCTTATGGTAAACAAGAGGCTGAGTGAGGATGAACGACTCAATGGGGCCCAGATTAAGAGATTCCTGTTACTGCACAAGGAACTCAACCCCGATGACGGCGAAATCACCCGTACCCGGAAAGTAAGAAGGAAGTTCGTGGCAGAGAAATATGCCAAGCTCATAGAGGCCCTTTACACACCCGGCCAGGACCATGTGAACGTAGAAGCAACATTTACTTACGAGGACGGCCGGACCACCACCATGAAGGCCAACCTTAAGATCCGTGATGCTGATACCTTTTAATGGAGAAGAAAGGCCATGAATGAAAAAAAGGAACCCATACTTCGTGCAGAAAATATCAGCATTAGCTTTGGCGGCCTGAAGGCCCTGGATAATGTTAGTCTGGAGATCTATCCCGGAGAGATTTTTGCCATCATAGGCCCGAACGGGGCCGGCAAGACAACCATGCTGAACGTGATCAACGGGTTTTATAAACACGATGAGGGCCGAGTCATTTTTGAAGGCAAAAAACGACCGAGAAGCATGAAACCGAATGAGATAGCAGCCCAGGGAATCGCCAGGACATTTCAGAATCTGGCACTCTTCACTGGGATGTCAACACTTGGAAACATCATGGTAGGTCGAACAATGATGATGCATTGCCGCAGAGCCCAAGCTCCTTCTCTTAGACGAACCCATGGCAGGGATGAACCTTGAAGAAAAAGAGGACATCGCCAGGTTCGTTCTGGATGCCAATGAAGAATTGGGTTACACCATCGCCCTTATCGAGCATGATATGGGGGTGGTGATGGATATCTGTGACCGGATCATGGTCCTGGATTTCGGGAAAAAGATCGCGGAGGGGACCCCGGATGAGATTAAGGCAGATCCCAAGGTGATTAAGGCGTACCTGGGTGATGCAGGAGGTTAAAATAAGTAAGCTGAAGTCAAAAATGAAAAGACATCTGATATCATATCTTATTTCTCCAACTTTAGGCACTTAATAACCGCCTTATCGTTCTCATTTGGGAGATAAGCTGAGCCGAGATTAACATTTTTTAAAGGAGCTGAGTTATGGCTTTCTTCTTTGAAGTACTGATTACCGGGCTTATGGTAGGTATCATGTATTCCCTTATTGCCCTGGGCTTTGCCCTGATTTTCAAGGCATCCGATGTCTTTAACATGGCCCAGGGCGCAATGAGCCTTTTTGCAGGCCTTGCCCTTGTCGGTTTCCTTCATCAGTACATGCATCTGCCGCTATGGCTTGCCCTCCTCTGTACGGTAGGTGTCATGACCATATGGGCCTATGTCATCGTGTTTGTAGTCCTCAAACCCCTCGTGAATCGTCCTCCGCTCATGCTCTTCATGGCCACCTTTGGCGTGATGTATCTTATGGAGGGGATAGGGCAGTCCATCTATGGCACACAGGCAAAAGGTCTGAACATTGGTATCCCTGACAACTCCTTTGAAGTTGCAGGAATCTTTATGAGTTCCTTTGATCTCTTTTTTGCAGGTGTCGCGGCAGTGCTGGTGGCAGGACTTATCTGGTTTTTTCAAAAGACAAGAAACGGGAGGGCCCTTCGTGCCGTGTCCGACGACCATGAAGCGGCCCTCTCCGTGGGCATCCCCCTTCTAAAGGCATGGTACTTGACCTGGATCATTGCAGGGATTGTTGCCACGGTGGCCGGTGTGGCCTGGGGTACCCGCCTTGGGGTCCAGTTCAGCCTTTCCTATATCGCCTTCAAGGCATTGCCGGTACTGATCATTGGCGGGCTTGACAGTATCCCCGGGGCCAATCGTCCTCTATTTCAAGCCTTACGGTCTGTTCGGAAAAGAGATAGTTGAGAGGGTTTGATCAGAGGACAGAGGGCGGAAGGCAGTACCTGCCATTCCAGTCTATGCATTATTTTCTCGCACTCTTGCGAAATGCAGTATAACGGAGTTAACTTATGTTTTATAGAGAATGCGGCAATTTTAAAGACAATTATGCGAGTGACATGGCCATCTTCCCCATTCCTTTAGACAGATGGGGCTTTATTGTCATGCTGTTCATGGCCTTTGTCATAGTTCCTTTATTTGCCAGCGAATACCTGATTACCAACATTATCATTCCCTTTTACTGTTTTGCACTTTCCGCCTTCGGACTTAATGTACTGGCCGGATACGCGGGCCAGATCTCGATAGGGCATGCCGCCTTTATGGCCGTGGGCGCTTATTCGTCATTCATCCTTTACGGCCGTTACGGGATTCCTCTCATCCCGAGCATCTTAGGTGCCGGCGTTATTACAGCAATAGTTGGGACCTTTTTCGGCCTCCCCTCCCTCAGAATCAAGGGCTTTTATCTGGCAATTGCCACCTTGGCCTCCCAGTTCATAATCGAATGGGTAATCGTACATGTGCAGTGGATAAGTGGTGGCGTTTTCGGTACCATAGAGGCGCCGGACATGTATCTTTTCAAATTGTGGGCCATCGATACACCCGTCAAGAAGTATTATCTATCCCTTTGCATTTTGGTCTTGCTTATGACCATTGGCAAAAACCTGGTGCGCGGTCAGTTGGGACGAAACTGGATGGCTATTCGTGATGTGGATTATGCCGCCGAGATCATTGGCGTTAACCTCTATCGCGATAAATTAACCGCATTTGCCGTAAGCACCTTTTATGCAGGGGTGGCCGGTTCTTTGATCACTTTCTGCTATGTGGGGTCTGCAAATATTGAAGAGTTCAACGTCATGACCTCTTTTGCCTTAGTGGGCATGATCATCATCGGGGGCCTGGGTACGGTTTTGGGTTCATTTTTCGGGGCCGGATTTTTTGTCATATTGCCCATAGCCATAAACCAGTCTTTGGGAGCTTTTATGGATGTAGTTCCTTCTGATATACTCTCCAATATTGAATCCATAATCTTTGGTGGACTGATCGTATTTTTCCTTATTGTAGAACCATACGGCATGGCCAGGCTCTGGCATACTATTAAGGATAAGTTGCGGCTCTGGCCGTTTCCATATTAGGCTGGTAAGAGGTTAAATCGTTGAGTTGTTAATTGGTTAATTTGTTGAGTCATTGGATTTTAAACCACACAACTATTCGAACATTTGCCCGTAAGTTCTAAATAAGTCCGGGCATTCTGACTTCTTCCCCCTTTTGCAAAGGGGGATTGAGGGGGATTTTTCTAATACAGGCTGGACTTATTGAGAACTTACATTTGCCCACTCAACCGTCTTGTAAGAATAAGGATTATGTTAACCATGTAACTTAACCGTTAACCACAAAGAAAAGGAGGAATGAACATGGGACGTAAATTGTCATTTACAATCTTTGCTTTGGTTTTAGTCGCCAGCTTTATTTTGTCATCGGGCCAGGCCATGGCCTCGGAGGAAAAGAAGCCGGAACAGTTCGTAGGTCTTCTGGCATACCGAACCGGCCCCTTTGCAGCGGGGGGCAGCGGTTTGACCAGCGGCAAGGAGGATTTCATGGCGCTCATTAACATGAGGGGCGGGATCAATGGGAAAATTATGTACAAGTGGGAGGAGTGCGAAACCGCCTATAATGCGGCGCGGGGTGTTGAGTGCTACAACCGCTTCAAGAACAAAATGTTCAAGGTCCACCCCGAAAGCACTGGCATAACGTACGCCCTGATTCCGAAAGCGACCAAGGACAAAATCGTAGTCATATCAAGCGGGTACGGCAGGGCCGATGCCTCGGACGGCAGGGTTTTCCCCTGGGTCTTCACTATACCAACCAACTACTGGTCCCAGAATACGGCCAAAATTAAATGGATAGCCATGCAAGAGGGATGGGACGGCAAGGATATGTCCACCATAGGTAAGTATCTGAAAGGCCTGAAAATCGCCAACCTCCATATTGATGTCCCTTACGGCCAGGAGACAAAACCTATCCTGGATGCCATGGCCAAAAAGTTTGGTTTCAAGGTCAGGCACTTCCCCGTGCCCTGGCCCGGAATTGACCAGAAAGCCCAGTGGATGGACATAGTCAGGAGATTCAAGGCGGATTGGGTAATTAACCGCAACTGGGGCGTCTCATGCACCGTGCCGCTGAAAGAGGCAGCCAGGCTTAAATTCCCCAGTAATAGAATCTTGGGTGTCTGGTGGTGCGGCGCTGAAGAGGATGTGCTGCCTGCCGGTCCAGCAGCCAAGGGCTACTATTCGACCAACTTTCATGGGGTAGGAAGAGATTTCCCAATCATCAAGGAGGTAGTTGACAAGGTTTACGGTGCTATGAAGGGGAACATCTCGTTCACGAGAGTGGGCTCCGTTTACTACAACAGGGGTTTTGTTGCCGCTATCGTGGACCACGAGGCGATCCTCACAGCCCACAAGAAATTCGGCGTCAAGGTCCTTACCGGAGAGGAATTCCGGTGGGGAATGGAACACCTGAATATCACCAAAGAGAGGATCAAAGAGATCGGCGCTGAAGGCCTGATGCAGCCTTTGAAAACCTCATGTGCGGACCATGAAGGCGGCGGAATGGTCTTCTTTCAGCAATGGGACGGCAAAAAGTGGGTGAGTACAGGTGACGTAATAACACCCATGAGGAAATTTGTCAGGGGTATGATTGAGAAGTCTGCGGCTAAATATGCCAAAGAAAAGGGCATCACGCCTCGAACGTGTAAATGATCCTGATGCAGTGTGATTCGGGGAGGGGAGAGTGTTAAAGCTCCCCTTCCCTCTATTACCTGAAAAACCGGGATTGGGGATTGCCAATTTAGGAATCTATGAACTGTAGTGATAATCATATCATAATTCCTTATTCCCCGAACTTCCACGTTCCTGAAATATAAAAATTATTTTCCTTTTAACCTACTAATAGGGGGAAAGGTCAAATATGGCTACAAAGGAAGAGCCTCTACTAAAGGTTAACAACATTGAAGTGATCTACGAGCACGTCATACTTGTGCTGAAGGGGGTCTCTCTAAATGTGTATGAAGGACAGATTGCCTCACTTCTCGGTGCCAATGGGGCAGGTAAGAGCACCACCCTTAAAGCGATTTCCAACCTCGTAAAGGCCGAGCGTGGCGAGGTGACCAAAGGAACAGTGGAATTTGACGGGAAGCGGGTCGACAGGTTGTTTGCGCCCGCATTAGTAAAAATGGGTGTCATCCAGATAATGGAAGGGAGGCATACATTTGAGCATTTGACAGTTGAAGATGATCTTCTCACGGGCGCATATACAAGGGGTCGAGACAAAAAAGGGACTAAAGAGGCCCTGGAGAAGGTCTATACTTATTTCCCCCGTCTCAAGGAACGCCGCAACGCCAAGACCGGTTACATATCCGGGGGCGAGATGCAGATGTGCGCCATTGGGCGTGGCCTCATGGCAAAGCCCAGGATTATGCTCTTAGATGAACCCTCCATGGGGCTGGCGCCCTTACTTGTGGAAGAGATTTTCGAGATCATCGTTAAACTAAACAAAGAAGAGAAAGTTGGCATGCTGCTGGCTGAACAGAATGCGGCCATGGCCCTCGAGTATGCCGAGTACGGCTATGTAATGGAGAATGGTCGCGTTGTCCTGGACGGTGATGCTGAGACTCTCAGTGACAATGCCGATGTAAAGGAATTCTACCTGGGACTGACTGCGGTGGGTAAAAAAAGTTATCGTGACGTGAAGCATTACCACCGTAGGAAACGCTGGCTGGCATAAGGATTTCTAACCTTGATTCTTTCCAGAATTCTTCGTGCGATTGCCGGGGCTTTCCCTGGTTGAATATTTTTACGCTTCACAGACTCATCTATCATTAAACGGGCCTCATCAAGGGAAAT
>MVDB01000201.1 GCA_002050025.1 Desulfobacteraceae bacterium 4484_190.2 | reverse complement strand
TATTGTCTCCAGACCAGGGATATGGTCATAAGAGAGAGGAAAAAGGTCTATTCTTTTGATATGGCCCAGGAAAAGCACGTTAAGTTCCTCGGGCATGGTATTGGGGTGAGTGGAGGGGCCATGACCGGGAGAATAGTATTTACCCTGGAAGAGATCCAGCACTGGCGCAAGGAAGAGCCTGATACTTCACTGATTATCGTCAGGGGCGACACGGTTCCGGATGACATCAGGGAGATCCATGAAGCCGACGGCCTGCTTACGGCTCGGGGAGGCTCCACTTCACATGCCGCAATTGTAGCACACAGGTTAGGTAAAACCTGTGTTGTGGGGTGCGCAAACCTGGTCTGTATGGAGAGACAAAGGACTTGCTCATTTAATCAGGAATTCTTGAAATCAGGGGACTGGGTCAGCATTGATGGCAGGGAGGGTTCCGTGTATTCAGGTAAAATGAAGATTAGGAAGATTGAAAGTAGTTAAACTATTATTTAAAGGTGGGGGAAACTATGGAAGATCTGTTGGGAAATGGCAAGAACAGTGGTCTGAAACTGGGCATCAATGGACTTGGAAGAATAGGAAAACTCACACTGTGGCACCATATTGCCAGAAAATATTTTGATGAAGCGGTGGTCAACGTGGGGCGAAATGTGGGTACGTCGATAGAAGACATTGGCCACTATCTGGAAAGAGATTCTACTTATGGATCCCTTGGTGGATACCTTTTTGGACATAGGGCACATGAGGTAATCCAGGATTTGAACGAAACAGCCGGAACCATGACTGTCGACGGCATAAAAATTAAGGTCTTGCGGCGGTTTAGAAATCCAAAAGATATTGACTGGCGGGAGCATGGTGTAAATGTGGTGGTGGATACAACAGGGCAGTTTCTTGATCCGACTGTTTCTCCTGACGACCCAAAGGGCTCCATAAGAGGTCACTTCGAAGGTGGAGCTATAAAAGTCATTGCCTCGGCCCCTTTCAAAATAAAGGATAAGACAAAATCAATGCCCGATGATGCCGTGACTACGGTCATGGGAATCAATGAAAATGATTATGATCCCCGTATGCACAGGATTATTTCCAACGCATCGTGTACAACGACCTGCCTGGCACACATGATGAAACCGCTTATGGATTTTTTTGGCCCACAAAGAATCCTTTCCGCTTCAATGTCAACTATTCATGCCGTAACAGGCTCACAGGAGGTGCTTGACCGGCTTCCTAAATCGGGGGCAAGCGATCTGAGAAAGAACCGGAGCATTATGAACAACATAATATTGACCAGCACAGGGGCTGCGAAGGCACTTGCGCTTGTGATTCCTGAGATGAAACAGATTGGTTTTATCGCTGAATCTGTGAGGATTCCCAATACTACGGGATCATTGATTATCCTGGTGGTGAACCTTCAGGAAGAACCTTCCGGTGAATCGATCCGAAGGGAGACGATTAATACCGTTTACAAAGAGGCTGCCGCTCGTGATTCCCATGGTTATCTTCACTATACGGAGGAACAAAATGTTTCCTCCGATATTATCGGTCTTCCCAGGGCTGCGGCCATTATTGAGGGACATGAAACCCATACACGCACAGCCGATGTCAGCATAGACCTGCAGAAGGTGTGTCAAATCGGAGAGCAGCCGGCCCCGGTCAATTCAAATCAAGGTAATCAGGACATATTGAAAGTTGCGATCACGCAGGCGGTTATTTACGGGTGGTATGATAACGAACTGGGAAGCTATGTGAATATGATGGGGGATCGTACAGTATCGGTAGCGGAGGCCATGTAGAATTCAGAAAACCTGAGCTTAGAAAATTACCGGAAAAGTTACAAGTGAACTAAAATTTGAAGTGGACTAAAGTTAATGAGTCGCTTCGCTCCATCTGTTTTATGAAAAATAGAATTTCGGGTAATACCTCAATAAGTTCGGTATCTTACCACTTCCCCCTTTTGCAAAGGGGGATTGAGGCCCGCCCTCCAGCCAAGCGGAGCGAGGCGGACCGGGGGATTTTTTTAATACAGCCTCCTAGGCCATTGAGAACTTAAAATTTCCTATTTGCGGCTATATCAAAATTAAAATTCGCAAAACTGAGAATATTTTCCATGAAATCGTTTAAAAATTGCCATTCAATCCAGCTCATCACAATCGATCAAGGACCCCTCGAGTTATGAATAAAATTCACATTCTACCAGAGAAGGTGGCATCTCAAATCGCTGCAGGTGAGGTTGTGGACAGGCCCGCTTCTGTTGTCAGAGAATTGATTGACAACAGTATTGATGCTTCTGCGGATAGGATTTTTGTGAGAATAGAAATGGGCGGGAAGGGCTTGATCAAGGTCAATGATAACGGCGTGGGCATGTCCAGAGACGATATCCTTTTATGCGTGGAAAGATATGCCACGAGCAAGATAGAAACAGCTTCTGATCTTTTTTCTGTGAAATCTTTTGGGTTCAGGGGTGAGGCGCTCCCAAGCATTGCCTCTGTATCCCGGACAGAGATTGTCTCACGCCCCAAAGATCAACTGGCAGGTCACAGGCTGAAAATTGCGGGTGGAAGGCTCATTTCCATAGAGGAAACAGGCGCGCCTGCCGGCACAATCATTGAAGTCAGGAACCTTTTCTATAATATCCCGGCCAGGCGGAAGTTCCTGCGTGCCGTGAGAACTGAAACAGACCATATTATTGATGTCTTCTCGCGGGTTGCACTGCCGTTTCCCGGTATTGCCTTTAAGCTGGAAGACGCTGGAAAAACGATCATGAACCTTCCAGCCTCTGCTCAGCACATACAGCGGCTTTATTCCTTGATGGGACGGAAAGTGGCAGGGGCCATGATAGAGGTACAAGAAGGAAACCATGACCTGGGTATCAGCGCCTATTTAGCTCCTCCGGACCTGAGTAGAACCAGAGGGGATCGTTTGTTCTTTTATATAAACGGCCGGAATATCAGGGATCGACTTGTGACCAAGGCTGTGTTGGATGGCTATGGACAACGACTCATGAAAGGGCAGTATCCTCAAGCCGTTATTTTTATTGAAACTGATCCTTCAAAAGTGGATGTCAACATACACCCAACCAAACAGGAGGTACGATTCCACAATAGCCGTGATGTTTTCCAGTCTATCGTTTCCACTGTTGGAAAGGCACTTGGCCATAACTTCCACCCCTATATTGGCCCAAAACCTCAGCAGGAAGAAAGGTCTTTTCAGAAGGAAGCCCTTAGTATATCTGAGCCAGTTTGGAAGTATTACCAGACAGAACAAAGTCCGGTCGCCCCTTTTGAAGTCGTAGAGCGCGAACAGTCCTTGATTAGAGAAACACCCCAGGTAATCGGTCAATTGGGAAATACCTACATCCTGTGTCAAGTGCGAGATGGGCTTCTAATGGTTGATCAACATGCGGCACACGAAAGAATCGTTTATGAAAATCTAAAAAAAGGGGCTAACAACTCGCGGATTGAAGCCCAGACCCTCCTGATGCCTTTTAGGCTGGAGCTCAGTACAAAAGAGCAAAGGATTGTTCTGGAAAAACGTGATCAGTTGAATCGTTTCGGCCTTGAACTTGACCATTTCGGGGGCAACACATTTTTGTTGAGGTCGGTCCCCGCTATTTTAAAGAATGTTCAGTGGGATGCTTTTTTGTCGGAGCTCATAACAGCACTGGAGGATGATAAACTGGATGATGAAATCGTACTGGACAAAGCATTGACGGTCATGGCCTGTCATGGGGCAATCCGGGCAGGACATCCAATGACTCACGAGGAAATCAGCCATCTCCTGAGTGAGTTGGAAGAAATGGAGATACCCACAAACTGTCCCCATGGAAGGCCCATATTCAAGCACTTCACCTATTATGAAATTGAGAAGATGTTTAAGAGGATTGTGTGAATTTCAACCTCGTTTTTGGGGCACGGCCAAAAACAAGTACCAGATACCGGCTACCAAATATCACTTAATTAATCTCTTAAATCACCAGCTTAGCGGGATTGTCCCAGCTCTGTTATGGGTGCCAACTGCTTCCCCCTTTTGCAAAGGGGGATTGAGAGGGATTTTTCTAATACAGCTTGGGCCTTATTGAGACCTTACTCTTTTTCCCATTGTGCACCTTCATCAATTAACCTTGAACCGTGAACAATTGAACTTTGAACATGAGCAGTTACATATTTTTTAGCATTTGTCATTTGACATTCATTTGAAATTTGGGCTTTGACCTTTGTCATTAGAATTCATTCTATTTACATATTTGTATCCTTTTAGGGTCACCATTGAAGACACCCTTTTTAGGGGTGGTAGTTGACTGGATTATTACAATGACCAATAAAAGCGGACCAAAAGTCATTGTTATTGCCGGGCCTACGGCAAGTGGAAAGACTTCGCTCGGTGTGGAACTGGCATTGGCTTTAGGAGGGGAAATCGTCAACGCAGATTCCATGCAAGTCTATCGGGGGATGGATATTGGTACGGCCAAGCCTACATATGAAGAAAAAAGGGGTATCGCGCATCATCTTATGGATGTGGTGGACCCTGATGAAGAATACAATGCGGCGATGTATCGGTCTATGGCACTTCCCATCATAACGGATATCCTGTCAAGGCGGAAGATGTGTTTTGTGGTAGGTGGGACAGGCCTTTATATAAAAAGTTTGCTCTCAGGACTCTTCAAATGTCCGCCTTCAGACCCAGACCTGCGGGAATCACTATACCGGGAATGTGATCTTCTGGGAACCGGGAATCTCCATGAAAGGCTGAAACATTTAGATCCTGAAAGCGCAGGTAAAATCCACCCCAATGATCGTGTGAGGCTGATAAGGGCACTTGAGATTATCCAGCTCACCAATCGGCTTCCTTCGGCCCTCAGCGGGGAGCACGGTTTCAGGGACAGGTCTCTGAATGCACTAATGATTTGTATGAAAGTAAGCAGGGAACATCTTTATGAACGTATTAATAAGCGAAGCGTGTTTATGGTGGAAGGGGGTTTGGTAGAAGAGACTGAAAATCTTCTAATGCAGGGTTACTCACCCGATCTAAAACCCATGAAGGCCATAGGATACAGACATATAATAAAGTACCTGAAAAAAGAGTGGACTCTTATTGAGGCGATTCATAGAATTCAAAGAGACACCCGAAGATACGCAAAGCGACAGCTAACATGGTTTCGGGCTGACCCTGAAGCCAGTTGGGTTGATCCTGAGGATTTTGATGTCATTTTAAAGAAGGTTAAAGATTTTGCACGTGTACCTGCTTGACCTTTAGCTATTCTTCAAATACTATTCTGTCTGTAGCGTGATGACTGCCAACTGACCACTGACACTACCGAATGAAAAAGTGATGGAAAAAAATACCTTAAGAACGGCCTATGATTTCTTTATTGTTTGTTGTTTTGCCTGCTTTTTATGGCCATCGTTCTTGCCTGCGGCCATGGGAGCGAAGACCGGGGAAAATGAAATTCTCGCCATTGGAACGGCCACCGTTAAAGATGGTAATTTGGCAAAGGCAAAAGAGTCTGCTATCTCTGATGCACTGACAAAAGGAGTGGAAAATTACCTTTTGAATCGGCTGGGAAGTGAGGGTGTGGCGAATAATTTCCAGAGAATTATCTATGACATACTGCCGAGAGCTAAAGCAAAAATTGAGAATTTCAATATCCTTTCGGAGGATGAAACAGGAGAAGAGTATAAGGTTCTTATCAAGCTTCGGGTCAATGAGAAGGTAATAGATGAGAAATTAAGAGAAGCCGGCGTTGTTGTTACAGAGGGACCTCCCATTAAAGTCCTGTTCCTGGTTTCAGAGAGGAAGGGCGGAACGGCCTATTACTGGTGGAGAGACCCGGAGACTTATTCTTCCATGAGTGGCACTGAGATTGTTCTCCACAATGTGTTTCATGAAAGAGGGCTTAGCCCGATAAATCGGACATCGAAAGTCCCGGACACCGGGTATTCCGAATCCTTAAAGCATGTTGACCTTCGGGATGTTGACGCTTTAGAGTGGGGAAGGCTTTTCTCTGCCGATGTAGTGATCTACGGTCAGTGTGAAATCATAGGTAAAAAAGAGGTATCTTTGGCGCTTAAGGCCCTGGATGTCAATCAGGGGGCACAGATCTCTCAAACCGTTGCATTAGAAAAGATTAAGAAGGGATCTAAAGGTAAACGGCCAGTAATGGAAGCCACCAAGAGGTTGGCCAATCGACTGGCCGTAAAGTTGACCCCGGCCATTATTCGGTATACTGCCTCCGATCGTGGAAGGATCCGCCACCTGGAAATTACCTTGAAGGGTTTGAGCAGTTATAAGCAGTTCAGGGCCTTCAGGGATTTTCTAAGAAGAGATGTTTCGGGAGTAAAATCCGTTAGACAGACCAGGGTCAGAAAAGATTCCATATCTATTGCGGTTGAATTTCAAGGAGACAGAAAAAGATTTGTGGAACGCGTCCTCAATCATGAAAACCTTCCGTTCCTGGTAAAGCTTGACCAGGGTGAAGGAGACGAAATATTGTTCAGGATTGAAAAATTTCGGTAACAATACCTTTTCCTGACCTTTAGCAGAATACGGCTTGACATCCTATATGTGGATTGATAATTAAAACTTTTACAGGCACGTAGCTCAGGGGGAGAGCACTACCCTGACACGGTAGGGGTCAAGGGTTCAAATCCCTTCGTGCCTACCAGTAAGATCAAGGGACTGTGGCATTT
>MVDB01000200.1 GCA_002050025.1 Desulfobacteraceae bacterium 4484_190.2 | reverse complement strand
AGTGGTAGTTTGACATTTATTTCCGAAGCGATTGTTCAGGCCATTGATCTTACGAACAAATACAGTCGCTTTTTCCATACAAATGCACTTTACGTATTCACCGATGGAAAATCCGAACCGTATTCTCCCAAATGGCCAAAGAAAAAGAGAGATGCAATAAAAAAGAGAGATGCAAAGAATTTTAAAAGGATTTCGCTCTTTGGAAAGGATCATGGATTGAACATCTGGTTAGGTGTTTTAAAGTGGGATGCTTTCGATGATGCAAAATCTCTTGTAAAAAACATTGGGATTTCGGTACAATCCCTTACCAGAGTAATCTGCCTTATGAGAAAAATATCTCTTTGAATATACAAACAGATAAAATCGGGGAATCGCCTTCCATAGTTGGTCATATCAGGTTTGACCCTGATAACCCCTCTGAGATTTCGCAAGACTATCCCCTGGACATAGATACCACAGAGGAAAAGATGGTTTTGAATTTTAGAATGGATAAATCTGATAATCTTAAGCCCGGTACATACAGGGGCAAACTGGAGCTCTTGCCGTCTCAAGCCAAATTTGGCGCTCTGGAAATCGAACCATCACAATTTAAAGTGGAATTTAAAAAATCGGGGTATGCATCATTTTATGTCTGGAGGGTGTTAGTAGCTCTTTTGATTTGCTTTACCCTCCTGTATTTTCTTGTCAGTAAAATAAAAAGAAAAATGCCCATAAGGGTCTGACATTTAAGGGGTTCTCAAGAGAAAGGAGACACTGAACATGTTAAAAAATCTAATATCAGCAAGTAATAAATTCTATGAGGATCAAGCTCTGATCTTTCTGACCTTTGGCGGCTTTGGAAGGTATACTCTTTCGCTTTTGAGTGAGGAATTCAACAGGCTTGGAATACCAGAAGACAAGGCAAGCTTTCTGGCATTTGATACTGAGCAACCCCACAGAGATCGTGTAGACCTTGAGCGTGAATCTGAGTACTTTCTACATTTAGATGAATTTGATGGGGATATTTATGTAGAAAATGAGGAAAACAAGGAGCTCAAAGAAGCGGTAGGCCATATACCGATAAATTTATTGCGTGACATCGAGGGCGGCTGTAAGGGAGTCCCTGCAGTTGGGTTTGTTGCTTTTCATAAGTATGACGATCTGTTGATTACGAGGGAGGCGCTTCGGTTAATTGATGAAGTCAGGGCAAAAAATCCCGGGAAAAAAATTAAACTGATAATTATTTCGGGAATGGGTGGCTCGGTCAGTAACGGCATGACCATACCGTTTTTGTATAGAATACGAAACAGGCTAAGGGAAAAAAAGATACGGGTTGAGGTTTTTCTTGCAACCTCGGAGGGCTATCTTGGCTTGCAAAACGTGCAGGAAACCGGTGTAGAAAGAAATTGTGTTGCTTCGGCAATGTTATGGGAATATGCCATCGCAGGAAGAAACGGGCTGATATATCCAGGCAAAAACGGGTTAAGAGACAGGAAGATGTTTGATGGTAGAATTGCACACAGGATGTATGTATTTTCCGGAGGCTCTGCTGAGACATCATTGAAATACCAGGCCATAGCATCAACCATTGCCCAGTGTATCTCAACCCTCGAACTAACAAAGGTCGGAAGCTATCTGGACGGTGACAGGGTAAATTATTCAGCGCACATTCTTGAACGGGAGTGGGAAGGCAAAACCGGAAATCCCCATCCTACTGCGCTAATGACGATGAATGTCGCCGGTCTCAAGGGTGACTGTCTCCCACAGATATTCCATCTTCATTTAGTAAAGCGTTTTATTGAGGGTTTACTCACACCAATTACACACGAAAACGGGGAGAAGATAAAAGGTAAGGCTATCTCTTCATTCCTTGAGAATAGCTTGAATGAGGATGATATATTAGACAGGTTCAAAATTGAAATTCCAATACTAACCCCTGAAACCATAAATCAAGCCAGTGTTTCTCAGGAAAATATATACGAATTCCTGAAAGAAAAAATCGATGATACGCATGAGCGTGCTGCCAAAGACTTTGAAAAGAAAAAGAAGATTGAGGAAGTGTCATGGTTTATAGAGAAGGTAATTGGCAGTTTTTCTGAAAAAGGTGATGAAATAGTCCTAAAGAGTGCTGAGCGATTAAAAGGAGGACTCCTTTTTTATGAGAAGATAGCCTCACTGATAGATGACAAGGTTAAAAATGTTACCGATGGTATTTCAAAGGTAGAAAAGGAACTCTTTGAAGGGACAAACCAAAAGACCCTGAATAGTCTTTTGGAGAGACTTGAAACTGTCACCAAGAAGAAGGGAATAGGGGATATCGTGGTGAAATTAGGCCAATCACCCACTGTCTCCCTGGTAAATCAAATCATAGATATTGAATCCAGGATACAACAACAGAAAACAGAAAAATATAACTATCTTATGCTGCAACATGTCTACAACGCTTTGTTCAAATTCCTTCAAGAACAACAGGATATATTAAGGAATGCTTTATATAAGCATAACAATATTGTTTCACAGATAGACCGTGAAATCGAAAAGATAAAGCGTATAGGCCGCAGTGCATTTACTTACAACAAATCAAAATTTGATGAACTGACAGAACACTTAATGGAAGAAATCTATTCAAAATTAGAGGTGGTCTCGACACAGGAAGTTATTGAGCAATTAGGTTCACCTATTCCTGAAAATGACTCTCCCGGCCGGAAAGATTATCTTGAAAAACTCCTGGAAATCATTAGGCCTGACCAGAATCAATTGACCAGACTTGTAGATGACCTATTTTGCAGGGATCAAAAGGTGTATGACTATATTAAAACGATGCTTAGTCAGTTTTTTATGACCCTGAAACTGGACCGTGATAGGTTCCCCACATTAGAAACCAGCCAGTCTTTTTTTGTGATGTGCACAAAGGGGTTTTATGAGAAATACAAGGATGATTTGCTTGAAGGATACAGCCACATAGAGACCGAAAACCCTTTTAACGTAATTTTGACAAAACATGAAGAGGGATTTCCGTTTAAACCTGGATAGCAAATTGCCACTTCTTGATGCTTAGAGGAAAGGGCTTTTGCTCAGAGTTGTGGAATCTCTAACACTTTAGATTATGGAGGCGGCACAATGCGTGTTTTTAGAAATGGACGTTTGGTAATTGGTTTTTCAATATCGTTGTTTTTTTTGATCAATTTTTTGGGATGTGCAACCAGTTCCCGGATCCAGGCGCTTGAAGAAAAAATAGAAGTAAACTCAGAGAAAGCTGAACAGGCCTTGAAGGAGTGCCAGGGCGCTAAAGAAGCTGTCGAGGATTCGTCGAGATACAGCGCCGAGTCAGCGGCAAATGCCCAGAGGGCCGAGGCAGCGGCATCCAGGGCGGAAACTTCCGCTCTACAGGCTAAGAAGGCTGCGAGGGCTGCTGAGAGTTCAGCAAAAAGGGCCGAAGATTCTGCCAATAAAGCCGAAAATTCCGCCAGAAAAACCGCAGATATTTATGATCGAATCATTGCGAAGTAATACCTTCATCCGGATAAACCGGAAAAGTGCCTAAAGTGGAATAAAGTTCAAATGACAAAATCCAAATGTCAAATCAAATCCAAAACCCCAATGTAAAAATGTTTTCCAAAACGATCAGTTATTTATTTTTTTCGTAATCTCTCAATAAGTCAGGGCATTCCGACTTTTTCCCCCTTTTGCAAAGGGGGATTTTCCTAATACAGCCTCCTATCAATTCCGGAAGCTTAGATTTTCCCAAAACATGTTGTAATTGCTGGTTGAATGCATCTGAGTGTTGACTTAATGTTTTATGGGAATTATTCTGTTCATCAAGTTGATATCCATGATTTTTTGGATAAACTCCTATTTACTTGAACTGAAATATAGGGAGATAGATGAACAATTTAATGCCCCTTCATGTACATACGCCCACCTGGGAATCAAGACCTCTGAGTGCCGTGCTTGATGCTTTGGTCCTCCTGAAAATGGAGGCGCTGCAGCCTATTGGGTCATTCAAGATTCGAGGTATTGGGCACGCCTGCCAGGTAAGTTGTGAGGCCGGCGCGAATCGACTGGTTTGCTCATCCGGGGGAAATGCGGGGTATGCAGTAGCTTATGCTGGCCGTAAATTGGGTGTGGGTGTCACTGTTGTAGTCCCAAAAACAACCCCCAACTGGATGCGGAAAACCATACAGCAGGAAAACGCCGTTGTTATCGAACATGGGGAGTCGTGGGACGATTCTCATGCTTATGCCTCAAAGCTTGCCGGACAGGACGGAACAGCCTATATCCACCCTTTTGATGATCCCCGCATTTGGAGCGGCCATGCATCGATTATTGAGGAGATTGCGCATGACGGCTTGAAGCCGGATGCCATTGTGCTATCGGTGGGAGGAGGGGGCCTTCTGTGTGGCATTTTGGAAGGGCTCCACAGGGTCGGCTGGACAGGCATTCCGGTCATTGCGGCAGAGACCGAAGGCGCTGCCTCATTTGCTGCCTCGGTTGATGCGGGTCACCTCATTACACTTGACAAAATTGCATCTGTAGCAACCACTCTCGGTGCCCGGACCGTGGCCTCTGAAGCACTTGCCTGGACGCATCGACATATAATAATGCCCTGGATAATTTCCGATCGTGCTGCGGTTGATGCATGTATCCGATTCGCAGACGATCATCGGATCCTGGTGGAGCCAGCCTGCGGGGCTGCGCTTTCGGCTATCTACAGCAGGGCCTCGTTGTTAGCCGGTCTGAAAAGGGTCATGGTCATTGTGTGTGGTGGCGCGGGCGTGAGCCTTTCGCTTTTAAGAGAGTGGGATAGGCGAGTCGGGAGTTAGCGTACCTCATTGGGCAAATCGTTATGAACCGAATCATTCTCCATGTTGACATGGACGCTTTTTATGCATCCGTGGAGCAATTGGATCATGCGCCTTTTCGTGGGAAGCCTGTGATCGTGGGTGGAACTTCTAACAGGGGCGTTGTGTCCACTGCGAGCTATGAGGCCAGGAAATTTGGCGTTCATTCTGCAATGCCTGTTTTTCAGGCAAAACAGAAGTGCCCTTATGGTATATTTTTACCTGTTCGGATGATGCGTTACAAGGAATTATCATGCCAGATCATGAGTACTTTGGAGGGATTTACCCCATTAGTTGAACAAATTTCTATTGATGAGGCCTATTTAGATATTTCAGGAACAGAGCGATTATTAGGGACTCCGATAGAGATCGGATGTCGCATAAAAGAGGGGATCAAAGTAGCAACTTCTCTGAGCTGCTCTGTAGGGATTGCCCCGAACAAGTTTCTGGCGAAGATAGCTTCGGAAATGAAAAAGCCGGATGGGCTGACAATCATTCGACCTGGTGGGGTTCAAGGAGTTATTGACCGCCTTCCCATTGAAAAGGTTCCGGGCGTTGGTGAAAAGACGGTACTGATTCTGCGAAGCCTGGGGGTATCAAGGCTTGGTGATGTAGGAAAATTGCATGAGCACACCCTCATAGAAAAAACAGGGAAATTTGGCAGAAGATTATTAGATCTTTCTAAGGGGATTGATAAATCCCCGGTGCTGCCCAACACCGAGGCGAAGTCAATCAGCTCCGAAGACACCCTGCCTGAAGACACAGATGATATGGAAATTCTCAAAAAACAGCTTCTGATTCAGTCAGAATTTGTTGGAAGGAAATTGAGGAAGAACGGACTTAAAGGGTCAACGGTGACACTTAAGCTCAAGAGTTCGGATTTCAAACAGATTTCGAGGAGTGTCACGCTTGTTGAACCTGCCAATTCAACAAATCTAATCTATGAGCGTGGGTTTAGGCTTTTGCAGGACCTTGATGCTTCGACGAAATTCAGATTGATTGGAATCGGAATTTCGAATCTTTCGCCCGAAACAGGGGTGCCTGAGCAATTAAATCTATTTAAGAAATTGGATGTCAGAGAAGGGCCCTGGGAAAATGTGGAAAAGGCGATGGATATCATCAAGGATAAATTCGGAAAAAATGCTATCAAGAGAGGAGCCCGTGACCTGGTTTAACCCTAAATCAACCCTGTCGCTTAACCAGTTTGATCTGCTTTTTCCTCAAAGCCCTGATAAGAATCTCGACAACTTTTTTTTCTATTGTTTCCCAGGATGATGAAAAATTTTTTTTTATTCGCACCTCTTTTGGTTTGATGTGAATCTCATTAACATCCTGTATGGCCAAAATTTCTTTTGCTACCTGAGCCCCGATGACGCCCAGTTGCTTTAAGGTGTTTTCCCACTCTTTTTCGGGTGGCTTCTTAAACTTTTCGACACGGTAGGCAGAGATTTCTGTGTTTGTGAGAAATGATCTTATTTCCGGGTTCGGGTGAATGTAGATCTCAACCTGCCGGTCATTTGTATCTTTTTCCTTTTCCATTTCATTGATGTGTTAATTAAATAATATGGTATAACTTCGTTAAAATTCAATATAAAATTGTCATAAATAAGCGAATAAAACCTGTCAAGTAGTTCATTTATTCCATTGTAGCAGGCGAGAATTAATGGTTTTTAATTAGTTATATAAGAAAATGGTTGTGATCTTATCCGATTCTTTGTAAATTACAAAGCAATAATAAAGTGCAGGGAAAAAATTGAGGAGGATTATAGGGAATGGGGATAAATACTTTAGGTGTAGTTGGTGCAGGACAGATGGGTTCAGGTATTGTGCAGGTAGCTGCGACCAGCGGATTATCAGTGGTTATGAATGATATCAAGGATGAATTTGTGGAAGGGGGCTTTGCAACCATTGAAAAGAGCCTTGACCGTATGATCAAGAAGGAAAAAATCACTGAGAAAGATAAAAAAGGAATCTTGGGCAGAATAGGGGGATCAACATCACTGGAGGACATGGTCAAGGCCGATTTTGTTGTGGAGGCAGCAACAGAGAATGAGGTCCTTAAGCAGAAAATCTTCAATGACTTGGACGAATACTGCCGGGAAGGGGTTATTCTTTCATCAAATACATCTTCCATCTCCATTACCAAAATTGCAGGGTCAACAAAAAGACCGGAAATGATAATTGGTATGCATTTTATGAACCCTGTTCCTGTGATGAAGCTCGTAGAAATCATTAATGGACTGGCTACTTCCGAAGAGACCTTCCAGGTGACGCGAGATCTGGCCGTGAAATTGGGGAAGACCCCTGTAAAGGCCAATGATTTCCC
>MVDB01000028.1 GCA_002050025.1 Desulfobacteraceae bacterium 4484_190.2 | reverse complement strand
GTCCCCAAAGGACTTTATCCATAAACTTCGTATCTCATTTACTTTTTTCTGAATTTGATCCTTATAGGCGTATACTCAAGCCGAAGTCGTTCTCTTAATTGATTTATCAAGAACCGCTTATAGGAAAAATGTATCATCTCCGGTCTGTTTACAAATACTACAAAAGTAGGTGGCCTCGTGCGGGTCTGTGTGGCGTAAAAGAATTTTAGTTGTCCTCGGCCAATTCTCGGAGGAGGATGCTTTTCTATCATTTTTTGTATGGCACTATTGACAGATGACGTGCTGAGTCTCCGAGAAAAATGTTCATGGACCATGTCGATTTTTTCAAAGAGTTTCATAACACGTTCGCCTGTCAAGGCTGAAAGGTTCACTCTTGGGGCAAATGAGATGAATTTCAATTGCCGGTCTATTTCATTATCCAGTGAATTCCTTTTATGCGAGTCATCCTTGATCAAATCCCACTTGTTAACAGCCAGGACCACACCTTTGCCTTTGTCAAGGACATATCCGAAAATCCGTGCGTCTTGCTCTGAGATTCCTTCATCAGCGTCTATAATAACCGCGGCCACATGGCATCGATCGAGGCTTTTGAGGGCCTTAATCATTGAAAATTTTTCTATCCTTTCCCTGACCCTCGCTTTTCTTCTCAGTCCGGCCGTGTCTATCAAGAGATACTCTTTCCCTCGATAAAGAAAAGGGGAATCCACAGCATCCCGCGTTGTGCCAGGTAAGTCACTCACAAGCAGACGATTCGACCTCAATACGCGATTGATCAAAGAGGATTTACCCACATTGGGCTTTCCCAGAATAGCAACTCTGATCTGGTCGCTGCTTTCTCTTTCTATTCTCGTCAGGGGGATGCGCTTAACCATATCCTGCATGAGAACCCTTACACCATACCCATGGGCTGCAGAAATAGGGTACAATGGTTCCATACCGAGCCCATAGAAATCAACGACCAAATGATCGTGTTCAGGACCGTCCACCTTGTTGACCGCCAGAAAGGTCTTCTTTTGACCTCGGCGCAATGTATCTGCCATTTCTCGATCTCCAGGCATCAGTCCCTCACGACCATCCACCATAAGGATAACGCATTCGGCCTCCTCAATAGCGTTTTCCACCTGATCCCTTACTTTTCCCAACAAGGGATCCTGGCCGATGTCTTCGAATCCACCGGTATCCACAAGGATGAAGGGAACACCATTATAATTTACAGAGGCATGGAGCCGATCCCTGGTGATGCCTGGCCGGTCGTCAACCAGTGCATTTCGGGACTTCGTAAGCCGGTTAAATAGTGTAGACTTGCCCACATTAGGCCTTCCAACTATGGCTATGATTACATTCATGGCATATATGTATATCGTAAATCCTGTATATAGAATCGCGAAGAGAACTAAGTTCGTAACCGTTCACGGGTTCAAAGGTTCATGGGTTTACGGTTCAATTCTCGTCCACGGAGTGCATTTGGGTACATATTTATGAGAAAAGCATCGGTTTCGTCAGGACTAATCCAAAATATGGAGCTAAATTGGTAATTACTTTGGAAAATGAGTATTTCTAACGACGATTTCGGGTCTCCAGTCCCTTCTTTGTCCTTAACCTTGAACGTTGAACCATGAACCTGTGAACGGTTAACTAAGTTCTTACTCTACTGCTTTTTCAGGAAGGGTCAAGGTGAATTCTTAGCAATTTTATGGGTTGACTAATAAGATCAATGAGGATAACTTTCCTTGCATTGATAACTACAATTTCATAAGCACGGAATATTTATTACATATGCCTACCAAATATATCATTGTTACCGGCGGTGTCCTTTCCGGCCTTGGAAAGGGCATTGCTGCCGCCTCCATTGGACATTTACTTTCTTCAAAACTCAAATTCATGCCCATCAAATGTGATGGCTACCTCAACGTTGATCCTGGTACCATGAACCCCTTTGAGCATGGAGAGGTTTTTGTGCTGGATGACGGAGGCGAGGTGGACATGGATTTTGGACACTATGAGCGTTTCCTTGGGGTGACCTGTAAGTCCAGGTGGAATTTGACCATGGGAAAGGTATTTGACATGGTCAGGAAAAAGGAGCGGAAGGGGGATTACCTCGGGAAAACCGTTCAGTACATCCCTCACGTGACGGATGTCATAAAAAACCACATATTTGAAGTTGCCCGGGAAGAAAAGCCGGATATCGTAATTGTGGAAATTGGAGGGACAGTTGGTGACATCGAGAATGAACTCTTTTTAGAGTCGATGCGGCAGATGAAAGAGGATGTGGGCAGGGGTAATATCATTTATATCCACCTGACCTATGTGCCTATTCCCTATGGTGTGAGTGAACAGAAATCAAAGCCTACCCAGCAGAGTGTAAACCTCCTCAAGCAACGAGGTATTTTCCCGGATATTATTATAGGGAGATGCTCTGAATTCCTGACAAAAGAGATCAAGGCAAAAATATCCAGTTTCTGTGATGTCCATCCTAATGCTGTAATTACCGGACTGGATGTGGATGACATATACGAAATACCGGTAATTTTTGAACAGGAAGGTCTTCCGGAGATCATTCACAAGAAGCTCAATATTTACAGCCCGCCTGATTTGAGGAAGTGGAAAAAACTCATCCACAATATCAGAAATCCGAAAAAAGGAATCACGGTCGCAATGTGCGGGAAGTACACTAAGCTTGAGGACTCTTATGCCTCCATCATAGAGTCTTTTAATCATTGCTCGGCACATCTAAGTTGCAAGATCAATCTTAAGTGGGTAGAAACCACTCAACTGAATGATACTTCTTTCCTGGACAATGTAGATGGTGTGGTCGTGCCAGGTGGTTTTGGGTCCCGGGGTACAGAGGGTAAGATAGAAATAATACGACTGGTCAGGGAACGAAATATCCCGTTTTTGGGCCTTTGCCTGGGTCTCCAGTTGGCAGTTATTGAATTCGCAAGGGATGTCTGCAACCTAAAAAACGCAAATTCAACGGAGATGGACCCTGGTACACCACATCCGGTTATCGATATTCTACCCGAACAAAGGGAGATCAGCGATAAGGGCGGAACTATGAGGCTCGGGGCATACCCTGCTGTGCTGAAAGAAGGTTCATTGGTTCAATCTCTTTATGGCGCTAAAGAGGCGTCTGAGAGACACCGGCACCGATATGAGGTCAATCCCGAATACCATTCCATTATTGAGGAAAACGGGATGGTTTTCTCCGGGACTTCACACGACAAGAGGCTGGTTGAGTTTATAGAATTGCCCAATCTAAAATTCTTTGTTGGCACCCAGGCCCATCCTGAGCTTAAATCAAGGATGGAAAAACCTGCCCCGCTCTTCTATGGCTTTGTTAAGGCTTGCTTGGATTAAGGCTCCTCAATATAACTCTTAAAATAATGTTTTTGGTTTTCACCGCTTCATCGCCATAAAGAGAAGTCTAATCTTCATTGGGCCAGAATATTGGTTTCTGGATATTTGTTGTAGCGAAGCGGCCTCCGGTTTCGCTTCCAGGCCGGAGGGTAGATCCTACGGCTCGGAGAGAAATCCCGTCTTTAGCGGAAATGGAATAGGGAATCACGGCTTTTCTATCCAGCATCAGCGATTTCCCCTTTTTTCTATTCTGGGATGGTAAAGCTTATCCCGTCCGGCGAGTCAGGCGCCACCTTACGGCCGAGGCCAATAATTCCATTCCCTGACAGCACAAAATCATCTTTTATCAAGGCAATGCTTTTTTTTCCATTGACATGGATAAATGTGCCATTCATGCTCAGGTCAGTTAGCACAAATTCATTTCCACGATTCACGATGACAGCGTGCGTACGGGAAACATGTTTGTTATCAACCACCAAGTCATTCTGGTCGGTCCGCCCCATTGTAACAACGGGACGGCCATTATCCATTTCAATTACCTGATCGTAAAATCTAAGCTCCAGCCGGGCTTGAAAAGCTTCAGGCATAGCAATTTCAATTATTTCATTACACACGTGGCAGCGGATATAACCAGGTGTTTTTTCTGTTTTGCCTAGCTCTATATTATTTTTTGCGCCACATTCCTCACAAAAAACAATCACTGTTAAATCCCCCTGTTAGTGGTTCTATCATAAATTCTCAAAACAGCTTCTTCTGAATCAGTTCCTCTTTCTCCTCTACTTGAAATCCGAAGTGGGCGTAGGCGCGTTTAGTGGCAACCCTCCCTTGAGGTGTCCGTTTTATGTAGCCTTTTTGAATCAGAAACGGTTCATACACATCCTCCAGGGTATCCTTTTCTTCGCTTACTGCCGCGGAAAGACTGCCTAAACCAATAGGCCCGCCTTCGAATTTTTCAATGATCGTCCGCAAAATATGCCGGTCCATTTTATCCAAACCCTTCTCATCCACCTCCAACATGTCCAGTGCACTGCTTGCCACTTCACGGGTGATTACCCCATCTGCTTCTACTTCTGCAAAGTCCCGGACTCTTCTGAGAAGCCTGTTGGCAATTCTTGGCGTGCCTCTTGCCCTTCTCGCTATTTCAAGGGCTCCACCCCCCTTAAGCGGAATTTCAAGCAGTCTGGCTGATCGAGTAACTATTATTTGGAGTTCCTCCGGCTTGTAAAAGTCCACACGCAGAATAACACCGAAACGATCTCTCAAGGGTGGCGTCAAAAGCCCGGTCCTGGTGGTGGCGCCAGCCAGGGTAAAGGGAGGGAGCGGGATTTTCATGGTCCGGGCTGAAGGGCCCTGTCCGATAATGATATCGAGTTCGTAGTCTTCCATTGCCGGGTAAAGGATTTCTTCAACCACATGATTCAGCCTGTGGATCTCGTCTATGAAAAGCACGTCTTTGGGTTTGAGGCTGGTCAGTATGGCAGCGAGATCTCCAGCCTTTTCAATGACCGGGCCTGATGTGCTTTTGATATTTACCTGTAGTTCATTTGCTATGATATGGGCTAGAGAGGTCTTTCCCAGACCAGGGCTCCCATGAAAAAGTACGTGATCTAAGGCCTCCGAACGACCCTTTGCCGCCTCAATAAAAACCCGGAGATTTCTTTTCATCTCTTCTTGTCCCACATATTCGTCAAGCGTGTGGGGTCTGAGACTTATCTCAGCCGGTATTTCTTCTGCCTGCGGTTCTGGATCTGTGATTCTATCTTCCATAACACGATTTTTTAGTTTTTTTAGGCAGTATGCTCTCGCTTACAGCGGGAACAAGGTTGATGGTCTTGTAAAAAATCCAAAGCTATATTTTTAACGCCCATAACTATTTGATATTCCAATATGTAAATTATTGTTTTTGTGTATTTTGCATGCCCCGTAGCTCCGGAAGATGGTACTAAGGGTGCCTTTTTGCGGCTATATCAAGATTGAGTTAAGTCCTGTAATCCTGTCAAAAGTTTTATATTTCACCCTAACGCTGCAGACCTGCGCCGAGGAAAACGCGCCAGAGTGCTCCAGATGTGGCTGAGCACAGGCTCAGATGGTGTGCTCTGGTGCGAGCGTAGCGGTTTTTGCCGGTGTAGGTTTGCAACGTTAGGGTTCACTCACGCCAAAACCTTTAATGCCTCCCTGATCAACCCTTCCAGGGTTATTTCCTTGATCAAAGGCCTTGCCTTTTCAATAGCCATTTTGGCCGATTTTGGTGAATAGCCCAGGTTTAAGAGCGCTGACAGGGCATCATCCACAAGTTTTTTTTCTTCCCCCTCAAGTGCAGGCGGCAGAGCAACCTCCTCCTTATCAAGAAGTTTACATGCACGATCTTTCAACTCCAGAGCAATTCTTTCAGCAGTCTTCTTTCCCACACCCGGAATGGCCCGTAATCGAACCGTATCTCCACTCGCTATTGCCCCAAGCAATTCCTGCGGCCCGATGCCGGAAAGTATGTTAACGGACAGCTTCGGGCCTATACCTGAAACAGAGATTAACATTAGAAAAAGGTCCTTTTCCAGTTTTGTTTGAAAGCCGAATAGGAGTAAGGCATCTTCCCTGACATGGTTGTAGATGTGAAGGCTTACCTTCTCATCCTTCTCCGGAAGGGTATAAAAGGTTGAAAGAGGCACAAAGACTTCATAGCCTATGCCCCCAGCCTCAATAATCACCGATTGGGTAGTTTTCTTGAATAACTGACCGGTTAAATATGCAATCATCTTCTATCCGAGATTCCCTCGTGTATGGAGTTCAAATCTTGACCAGTTAAGGTGGCATATGGCAGCGGCCAGGGCATCGGAAGTATCGAGATTCGGGTTCCCTTTCAGTTCCAGAATGATCCGGACCATGGAACGGACCTGCTCTTTTGTCGCCCTGCCATAGCCCACGACCGCTTTTTTGATCTCAAGGGGTGTATACTCAAAAATCTGAATATCGCATTGAACTGCCGCGATCAAAACAGCCCCCCTGGCGTGGCCCAGTTTCAAAGAGCTTTGTATGTTTTTGGCATAGAAAAGATCTTCAATGGCCATCTCCTGTGGTCGGTAGTGGCTCATGACCTCAACCATAGTCTGAAAAATCTTGTGGATTCTTTCATAGAAAGGAATTTTACCGGATGAGGCAATCTGGCCGGAATGAATGCAGGTCAATGTGTCGTTTTTTTTCTCCACCAAGCCATAACCTGTGACCCGTGAGCCAGGATCTACACCCAGCACCAGCATCAGCTCAGTGCCTCCAGGACCTCGTCAGATATGTCAAAATTGGCATAAACATGACTTACATCATCATTATCCTCAAGGCCTTCCATCAAGTTCAACATCTGCTGGGCCTTTTTACCCTCAATTTTCACCGTGTTTTTGGGGATCATAGTGAGTTCAGCAACTGTATAGGGAAGGCCTGCATCATCGATGGCTTTTTTAACGGATTCAAAGTCCGAGAAATCTGTTATGACCTCAAATTCGGTGTCTTCCTCTTTGACGTCCTCTGCACCGGATTCAAGAGCAAGGTCCAGAAGTTGTTCTTCATCTACTTTATCTTTTTCAAGGACAATCAGGCCTTTCTTCTCAAACATCCAGGCAACACACCCCGGTTCTCCAAGACTTCCTCCGTACCGCTCAAACTGGTGCTTCACGTCCGCCACGGTCCTGTTTTTGTTGTCGGTCAAGCAATCCACAAGCACCGCTACACCCCCGGGTCCGTAGCCATCATAGCTTGCTTCCTCGTAATTCACTCCTTCCAACTCACCAGTGCCCTTTTTTATGCCCCTTTCGATATTCTCTTTTGGCATATTTTCTGCTTTTGCAGCAGCAATTGCCGTTCGCAAACGGGGATTACCATCCGGATCGCCACCTCCCATACGCGCGGCTACTGTTACTTCCTTAATGAGTTTGGTGAAAATCTTGCCCCGCTTGGCATCTGCTGCCCCCTTTTTGTGCTTAATCGAACTCCATTTTGAATGACCGGACATAATTTAAATCCTCCTCATTGCAAATTAACTAACCCCAGGCCCACCATATAAACTTCCCTGCTCCTTTTCCGGGTAGACTTAGGTCTGAATGTCTGTATTTTACGGAAATGGGTTGACATTTCCGATCTAAATACCTTGAGGTCTTCCCCTTCGAAGACCTTACATACGAAATGCCTATTTTTTTTCAAGAGCACGAGCGCGATATCCAAAGCCCTTCTTGCCAGGGACATGGAACGGCTTACATCCGTCACCCTTATACCTGTAGTCTGAGGGGCAAGATCACTTATCACCACATCCCTTGGACCCACTTCCCGAATCAACCACTCAGGCTCCAAGGTCAGGATATCGTGTTCAATAAACCTAAAATTAGGAGAACAAAGGCGCTTCGGAAGGGTAAGGTCTATCCCCACCACTCCTCCTTTAGAACCGACCTTTTTGATGCCATATTGCGACCAGGAACCCGGATAACAGCCCAAGTCAAGCAGCAGATCACCCTTGCGTATTAATTTGTACTTTTTGTCAATTTCCTGGAGTTTAAAAACGGACCGGGCAAGCCACTTTTCATCCCTGGCCTGGCGGGCATAATGGTCATCCCACCTGTTTGCTTTCATTTTTTAATATTTATCACAGATGGCTCCCCTTTGCAAAAAAAATCACGTGGGCCCAGCAATTCTAATTTTGGCCATTGAACAAAGAATAAGCCTGACGCGCCTTGCCATGGCCACCCAAGCAGAATTCATGTTCTATAAAAATATCCTAAAGCCAAAATTAGAATTGCTGACAAAGTTTTTCAGCTTACGAGGCATCCTGCTTTTCAAGAAAATAAAGGGTAGCGCCAACCGGTGAAAAGGATAGAAAAAGGATGTTCAACCCCGGAATCAAAAAGGGAAGGCCAAATCCAAGATGAAAGAGTATAGTTTTCAATAAAAGCCGAAATCTGTTTTTGAATGGAACAAGACGTCTGGCAGGTACAAGGTCTGTATTATCCCATGCAAGGAAAATAATAGCGATGCCAGAAGACAGAAGCGCTATGACCGGCCCCAATAATACGAACCAGCCGAGGATCATAAGCAGTATGGATAACGACACAGGGACAATGCCTCGCGGTATTTCCTGCCTCATCAGAAAGGCAAATTGCTTCCAAACAGATATTTTTTCAGGTTCTTTCACGCTGCCCGTTACCTTGAATTCGGTAATACGAGACATATAATCCATAATGATCACACTGAAAAGGATCTGTGAGATCAGATAGGCAAATACTACGGACATACCAAAAAGGAAAAGGGAAACAAGCCAAGAAAGTATATGCCACAGCCATACAATCCATGGGCTTTCAGGTTTGGTCCAGACAAGGTCCAGAATCTCCTGATGGTAGACGAAAATCAAGCTTGCCAGGACAATTGTGATAAGAAGAACCACAACAAGCCTGACAAGGCCCCAGAAAAGGAGCTTACCGGACTTGACGCCAAACCATAGACCACGAATATTATATTGGAGTCCAATTAGAATATCCATTTGCTGTATCGTGCGCTGAATCTCTCATGCATCGCATTATTCTGTAAGCATGGGACAAAAAATCACTTATCGGTAGACTCCTCCCCTACCGTTGAAATTAAAATAACCTTAATATTCTGTGGTGTCACACGGTTTATGTTCACACCGAGTGGCAGGTCAACATTTTTTACAGAAAGCCTGATCAGGTGTGTCCCTGCCACCATATTTCCAAGCCCCACCTGCACACGTACTTCATTATCCTCCAGCACGCTGATACTGTGACGTCTGCCGGACAGGGTCAGCCTGACCGTCTTGGCTGAGCCCTCGCTCAGCGTTAACTCTGAGGGGAGGTTGACATACCGGATGGGGGCAACGACGTTTATTTTGACTTCCTGTGGGCTCGCCAGGACCAGCCACGCCATTGTAACCAGGGCCAGGGAAATAAGCTTGGGTCCCCAGTTTTCCAGGAATGCCCCATGAAGAAAGCCTTTGATAGTAGGACCAGGAATTTCTGACACACTGAGCCAATCTTCGAGCTGGGAGGATAGCTTCTGTGGGTTGTCCCAGATCTTCATCTTTCCCTCTACAACTGTGGAGACTTCGGCCCTTTCTTCAGAAACCACAAGACAAGCAGCATCGGTCCTTTCTGATAAACCAATAGCAGCCCTGTGCCGGGTTCCGTATTGCTCTGGGAGATCCTCTTTTTCGGACAAGGGTAGAATACAGCCCATTTGGGTAAGACGACCTTTAGAAAGGACAAGAGCGCCATCATGGGCAGGGGAATGATGGTTAAAGATACTTTTAATCAATGCTGGCTCGGGGAGCGCCATTATTGTCTGACCTGCATGGAAAAACTCGGATGGATTATCATCCCTCGAAAGGACAACGAGTGCGCCTGTATTTTCCCGGGCCATCTCAAAAGCAACCTGCGCCAGCTCCTTTGCGAGTGTTCCCCGGGAGACGCGTTTTCGCGTTCGAAGGTAACGTAGAGGACTGACTTTTTCAAGGACCTGTCGAATCTCGGATTGAAAAAGTATAAGCAATAAAATGAGAAGCACCTGCCACAAAAACTGGAATGCCCATGTGGTCAGGAAAAGGCCCCACAGTTTGGCCGCGGAGTAGATTCCACCCAGTACAACCAGTCCGATTAGCACACGGAGCGCTCTGGTCCCCCGGAACCACACATAGAGTTGATAGGCCACAAGAGTAAGAAACAGGATATCGGCCAGATCTCGCCACGTGGGCGATGGGATAAAATCTAACAATGGCAAGGACTTTCTCCCTGGCAGGTCGTCTCGAGCAGAACTGCCATTCTCTAGTAGATACAAGCGTTCACAATTAATGTAACATCTCAATAAATCAGAGTATTCCGAATGCGTCCCCCTTTTGCAAAGGGGGATTGAGGGGGATTTTTTGGATATAGCCCTTATTTATGAGAACTTACCAACTAATGACTTAACTATTAAAAGCAACAGAAGATCTTGTCAATGTTTAAAAATGAGGTTTGAATTTCTCGGTTGTCGTATTAGAATTATAATGATTAATAAAAGACAGGATACCTGGAGGTTAAATAACAGAATGGAAAAAATCAGCATAGATGACGTGGAACTCCATTTAAGCGCGCCTGACGATGTGTCAATGTCCTGGGTTGGACAGGAAGATCTGGTTACTCAGATCCTGGCAGCATGGTTGGTTATAGGGGAAGACGATCTGCCTCTCAGTCCCAGGCTGCTGGGCAAACCGGGCGTTGGAAAGACGACGCTGGCTTATCACGCCGGGAGGAGCCTTGCCCGACCTGTTTACCTTTTTCAGGCCACGATGGATACCAGACCCGAGGACCTGATCGTTACTCCGGTTATCTCGGAGCTGGGGAAAATCAAATATGTGGCAAGCCCGGTGGTTTCAGCCATGATCAAAGGTGGTATTGCTATTATCGACGAAGGGAACAGAATGAGCGAAAAAAGCTGGGCATCTCTGGCCCCGCTCCTTGACAGCCGACGATATGTGGAATCCATTGTGGCAGGAATCAAAATCAAGGCACACCCCAATTTCCGCTTCTGCACTACCATGAACGACGATGCCAGCACCTTCGAACTCCCGGAGTATATCCACTCCAGGCTTCAGCCACAGATTTACATTGATTTTCCTGAGAGGGATGATGAACTTCTGATCCTGAAAAGCAATCTACCCTTTGCCGACAATGAAATTCTCGAATATGTGGTTGAGTTTCTCCAGACCGCCCACGAGGCCAATGAACGTTATTCAGTCAGGGACGGGATCAATATTGCGCGTTATGCACTGAAAAGGCTCGTGAAGAGCGGCAAGCGATTGATATCAACGGACCGGAAAAAAAGAACGGCCCAATACCTGAAAGAGGCATCATCCATGATTTTGGACACCACAGCGTCCGAATATTTCAAGGCCATGATCAATGACATTGATAAGGAAAAATAGAATCGAATGGCAGAATGTCCGCCTGGTGCCTATCCTTCACAACAGGATGGAATTTGCCATAGAGGTAAGGCGACAGTTTGAAGAGTTCAGGCCCCATCGCGTGGCCGTGGAGTATCCTGACACACTGGGGGAGAAAATCCTTCAAGGTGTGAAAAGGCTACCCCTTTTATCGGTGGTCTACTATGAGGATAAGGACGGGGCCTTTACCTACCTGCTTCTGGAACCGACCGACGGGCAGGTGGAGGCCGTCCGTATGGCCCTCTCAGAAGGGCTCCCCATTGATTTCATAGACCGTGATACAAGCGGATATCCCCTGGACTATTCACCCATGCCGGATCCTTATGCTGTTAAGACAATCGGGCATTTTCTGTATTCGCAGACCTATCTTAAAGTTAGTCAAACTCATACTTCTTTTCCAGAGGACACCCTTCGGGAAAAGACCGTGGCTTATCATCTTCAGCGATTAAGCAGGAAAGGTGAACGGATTCTTTTTGTGGGAGGATTATCTCATCTC
>MVDB01000199.1 GCA_002050025.1 Desulfobacteraceae bacterium 4484_190.2 | reverse complement strand
AGGGATATTATACGCTAATTGAGTGATCCTCAATTTAGGTGGTATTGAGTATTGGCTTGGGGAGATATGGAAAAAGATACCAGAAGAGCAGGTTACTCTGATTTCTTCAGTCGTTCTTCAGCTTCTTTTTTGTGATTCTCGTCATCCGCATCTTTTATGGGCATTTCTAAGACCTTACGGTATTCTTGAACGGCAAGGGTTTTTTCTCCCATTTTATCATAGGTTTTCGCCAATTCCAGATGGTGATTAATACTGGTTGGATTCAATTGAATTGCTTTTTTAAAACTCTCGACAGCATTTTCCATGGTAGCCTCTTTGGGTACGCCTCCAAGAAAGATGTTGGCAAATTTTTTCTCAATCCAGCTCAAACTGGATAATGTCCGATGCCAACGGCCAAGCACATGCCAGGCGGAGTCATCCTGGGAATCAATGGCCAGGGCCTTATCCACTTCAAGCTTAACTTCTTTTGACAACCTGACTCTTTCTTTAGCCCCTGCATCCAGAGCAACCCTTCCGATGGCAATACTGAGAAAAAGATGCCCCCTGGACCCACCAGGATTAATTTTCACAGCTTTTCCCGCATAATCATAGGCCTTCTCATAATGCAATCTACGTTCTTTTTTATCAGACAATTGTTCTCCCACATCAACATAAGCTCTGGCCAGCTTCCATGCCGCTTCGTAATTTTCCGGATCTGTTTCAAGCGCTTTTTGATAGAACTCCAAGGCTGTTTTGTTATCAAGTTGCTTGTAAGCCGTGTCTCCTTTCACACAATCTCCCGCGGAACCGCTATCGCCGGCATAAAGGGAACCATTAACTGTAATAAAAAGCATTATAAAGAGCATGACGATGAAATGTTTCATAGGGACCTCCAATATGCATTTTTCTCTTCCCAGTTGGGGGTTGAGTATATTTTAAAAAGGTGCGGGGGATCAAGGGATAATTTGCCTTGTGTTATGCTTGACATAAATATTCGACAAATGTATATTTGCGTGCTTAGCAATTGGCAATAAAATGAGCCAATTTCAAAACGTCCCTTTTTGCCCAATATCTGTGTCAGACTCAAATTTTAATCCTCAAAATCCTCAATGTATTCCTGTGGTTAAAATTTTAGCCTTCCTTGATCTTGAATCCCGCTGTAAGCGGGAAACGTTTTGAAACTGCCTCGAACATTAATTAATTATAAAAATTCATTACGGAGGTTTTTTTATGTCAAAAAAATATGTTTATACATTCGGAGCTGGTAAAGCTGAGGGCAACGCAACTATGAAGTTACTCCTCGGCGGGGGATTGAATGAAACCACTATTGAGGGAATAATCAAAAAATCCGGTAATGAACGTTTTGCCTGGGATGCATACCGCAGGTTTGTGCAAATGTACGGCGATGTTGTTTTAAATATGAAACCTGAATCTAAAGAAGAAGAAGACCCTTTTGAGGTGATTATTGATCAGGTTAAAGAAAAAAATGGCATAACGCTGGATACGGAATTAGTTCCCGCTGATTTAAAAGAATTAGTTGCTTTGTTTAAAGCCGAGATAAAGAAAAGAACCGGTTATGAATTTCCTACCGAACCATGGGAACAATTATGGGGATCAATCAGCGCTGTCTTTGGTTCATGGAATAATCCCCGCGCTCTTACCTATCGTAAATTGAATAAGATTCCGCCAGATTGGGGGACGGCTGTAAATGTTCAAGCAATGGTCTTTGGCAATATGGGTGATGACTGTGCTACCGGTGTTGCTTTCACACGAGATCCTGCTACAGGAGAGAACAAATTTTACGGTGAATATTTGGTTAACGCCCAGGGCGAAGACGTTGTCGCCGGCACTCGAACTCCGCAGCCGGTAAATGAAACTACCAAGAGTGATCCTTCGCATAAAACTTTAGAAGAAATTATGCCTGAAGCGTATAAGGAATTAGAAGGTATTTATAAAAAACTTGAAGAACACTACCGCGATATGCAGGATATTGAATTCACTATTCAAAAGGGACGTTTGTGGATGCTGCAAACCCGAAGCGGGAAAAGAACAGCGGCGGCAGCCGTTCGTATTGCGGTTGAAATGGTCAAAGAAGAATTACTCAAAAAAGAAGAGGCGATTATGAGCATTGATCCGGAGCAGTTAGATCAACTGCTTCACCCGACATTTGATCCTAAAGCTGATAAAAATATAATTACCACCGGGCTTCCCGCCTCGCCGGGCGCAGCGACAGGACGCATAGTTTTCCATGCCGATGATGCGGAAGAATGGGCCGAAAGAGGCGAAAATACTATTTTAGTACGCATCGAAACTTCACCGGAAGATATCGGCGGTATGAATGTTGCGGAGGGTATTTTAACAGCCCTCGGAGGTATGACCTCCCACGCTGCCGTAGTAGCGCGTGGAATGGGAACCTGCTGTGTGGCGGGATGCGGCGAATTACAAGTCAGCTATAAAAATAGAACAATGACAGTTAATAGCAAAGTTTACAAGGAAGGCGACTGGATTTCATTAGATGGATCAAAAGGCGAGGTGATTGAAGGTAAGGTGCCAACCATAGATCCTGAACTTTCCGGCGATTTTGGAGAGCTGATGAGCTGGGCCGATGAAGTGCGGAAACTGAATATCCGGACAAACGCCGATACGCCGCATGATTCAAGTGTGGCTCGGAACTTTGGCGCAGAAGGAATCGGACTTTGTCGTACAGAGCACATGTTTTTCGAAGGGGACCGCATTAAAGCTGTTCGTGAGATGATCTTAGCGGATGACGAAGCAGGACGGCGTAAAGCGCTTGATAAATTACTGCCTTATCAAAGAGAAGATTTTTATGGTATTTTCAAAGCAATGCACGACCTGCCCGTTACGGTTCGCACATTAGATCCGCCTTTGCATGAATTCCTGCCGCATGAAGAACAGAATCAGGAAGAAATGGCTAAGGAATTAGGAATAACGGCTGCGGAGGTGAAAGCAAAGGTAGATTCTCTGCATGAAATTAATCCCATGTTAGGACACCGTGGCTGCCGTCTCGGTATTTCATACCCGGAAATTACAGAAATGCAGGTGCGCGCTATTATGGAGTCAGCCTGCCGGTTGACTAAAGAAGGAGTAACAGTATATCCTGAAATCATGATTCCCCTTATCGGAACTAAAGCTGAGTTAGCCAATCAAAGGGAAGTTGTTGTACGCGTGGCTGAACAAGTCCAGAAAGAAATGAACATTAAGGTAAATTATATGGTGGGAACTATGATTGAAATTCCGAGAGCTGCTTTAACGGCTGACGAAGTTGCCGAAGAAGCTGAATTTTTCTCTTTTGGCACAAATGATTTAACACAAATGACTTTTGGTTTCAGCCGCGATGATGCAGGGAAGTTCTTAAAAGAATATTATGAGGAAGGCATCTTGACTGAAGATCCGTTCCAGACACTCGATCAAACTGGAGTCGGGCAGCTTGTTAAAATTGCCATAGAAAAAGGACGCAAGGTCAAACCAGATCTAAAGATCGGGATTTGCGGCGAACATGGCGGCGATCCAAAATCTGTTGGTTTCTGCCATCGGGTTGGGATGAATTATGTAAGCTGTTCTCCCTATCGCGTGCCTATTGCACGCTTAGCCGCGGCTCAGGAGGCTTTGCATGGAGAAAAGTAGTTGAGTAAGACCTCGGATTTGAGAGTGTAGTGCATTAAACTTGGGCTGTATTAGAAAATCGCCTCTCCGAGCCGTAGGCCCTATGCAGCGGAGGCCTCAATCCCCCTTGCAAAAGGGGGAAGCAGTCGGAATGCCCGCAATTGTTGAGGTGTTATCAAATCCTGCTTTTTATGTCAGATAAAACCTTGAACCCGTGAACCGTGAACCCTGTCGAAGATCCCGTCTGAAGCGAAGCGGAAGCGGGGAACCTGAGTTACGGGAATTGGCTTATTGTGTTTCTTTTCTTATGACTGTAGGAACCTCAAAGCATTTCCGGATGGCCTCTATGGCTGGATGAATCTGGTTGGCGGACAGGACACCACTAATGGTGTGGATGGAACAGCTCAGGCCGAGAAGTTCAACCCGAGCTTCATTAAGGGAATTCAGGAGTTCGCTGATAATTCCATAACGATCACCGAAATGAGGCCCGTTCATGGAAAACGAGGCCACGGAAGAATCCTCAACGGTTGAGGCCTCTGGGAGCAGCTTCTGAACCATACCGATATAATTATATTTGTCCGGTTCGGGGAGGCAAAAAAATAGATTCCCTTTGTTTTTCTCTTTTGAAGGTCTTGATATAAAGAAAGTGAGAACAAGCCCAAATTGGGCAAAATCCTTGAGGGCAGTCCCCATGGTGCTGATATGGCCGCTATCCAGTTTTACATGGATAAGTGCCTGTCCATCCTGCCACTCAAGGCCATAGACTTTGGGCTTTTTTTCCTGGTAGGAGGCAACCACCTCTTTATAAAGTTTTTCTTTGCCCTTTTGAGCAAGTTTCCAATCTTCAGGGGTCCGGTAAGGGCCGAACTCGAAGGGATCAAACAGGGCATTAGTGGCTTCACTGATAACATCTTCGCTTAAAATTGCTGAAATTGCTGAAGGAGAATTGGCAAAGGCTATTGGCTGATTTCCCAGTTTGCCCAGTACATCAAGCAAGGTCCCTATGATTTCAGGTTTACTCCTGTGGGGAAATATAGACAGGACAGCGCCTTTGGTGGTTGTCAGGTTTGTCTTGCCGAAATCTTTTTCAATGAGATCCGAAGTTTTTTCTGCGTCCTGGACGTCCACAACGAAGTTCAGTCCCAAGGCCTGGTTTTGATCTCCGCAGGTCAGAAATGGAAGGTTTATTTTTTCGTTGGCCATAAGATTGGCGAATGCCGTTGTAAATCTGTAATCTTCCTTGGGCTGGATCAGGGAAATCCATACCACGTCTTTCAGGATTTTAAATCCCCCAAGTCTTGTCGAAGTATTCATTTCATCAAGCGCTCAACTCTGCGATGCTGCTTATGGCACATGTAAGCAGCAAATCACAGCAACCCATTAACTACTTCCATAAGACCATCAGTATCGATGGGTTTGGCGATATAATCATCCGCCTCGGTAGACATGCCGTCCGCATGGCTGTAAGTGGTGGTAGGAACAGCTTCCCCTACGGCTGTCAGTAACACAACGGGAATATCGGCGGTTTTTTTATTTGCCTTTAACTCAGCGCAGAGCACATAGCCATCCTTGCGCGGCATCATAATATCCAGGATAACCAGATCCGGACGGCGTTCTTTGATGGACTCTTCACCCTCTATGCCATCATAGGCACGCCCTACCTCAAATCCCCTGCTTTCCAGCATCATGGCAACGGTTTCCACCAGATCCGGATCATCGTCGACTACCAGAATGTATTTTTTAGCCATATCATACCCTCCTAAAATATTAATTAATCACTTAAACCTCCAGCTTAGCTGGTGGTTCCAGCGCTGCTATGCATGTTAGATAGTGATTTGTGATGCCCTATGGAACAAGGTCCAAATAACAAAATCCAAAATCCAAATGTCAAAACCG
>MVDB01000198.1 GCA_002050025.1 Desulfobacteraceae bacterium 4484_190.2 | reverse complement strand
TGCCCTGATATCCCGCCTTTTGTGGAGATTGGAAGGGATATATGCTTTTTTCATCTGGACGACCCACCACTATCCACGGCGGGTCGTATTATAGAGTACCTGGGACGTACGAATACCCACAAAATGTTTAGACATGTCGTAGGGAAACATGTTCTTTCCGAGATCTGCAAGAATGAGTTTTTACCATATCTGCTTGAAATCACAGGCCGAACAACAAACGACACGGCACCTCCGTAGTGAATAGAACATCCAGGCCGATATAGCTCTTAAGATAATGTTTTTAGGGTTTACCATTTCATCGCCATAAAGAGAAGTCTGAGCTACATTGGGCCGAGATACTGGATACTGGTTTCTGGATACTGGATATCGATAGGGAATCACGCCTTTTTTGGCCAGCATCCAGGATCGAGCATCAGCATCACTTACTAACTTCCCCCTTTCATAAAGAGGACGAGGGGTGATTTTAAGATGCTTTTCCAAAGGATAATGAATGATGAATGAGAAAAGGAATAGAAAGCGAGACCTGGACACTAAAAGATTGGAGGCTTTCAGAAACTTGCCTGCAGATATCGTAAAACTTCTCACAAAAGAGGAGGTGCAGGCATTTTTTTATGATGATGAATGGCCCGATTCTCTTGCCGAAAAGCTAAAGGATTATCTAATGGACGAGCAGTAAGGATTACCTAAGACGCAATGATACAAAGTGCAGGGCATAAGTCGCCATGGTTGATTTTTTCTCTCCTTAAGCCTTGCACCCTTTGCCTTTAGCCTTCTTACCTTGCCTTTCTATTGACTTTGCCGGCAATATAGGGTAATCAAAATTTATATTAAGTTCTATAAGAGACGACCATGGAAGACATACAGAACCATAAAGATGACAGAAACATAGACATTGATCAGGTTGGCGTGAAGGGGATTCGTTACCCCATAACGGTCCTTGATAAAGACATGGGGAAGCAACAGACAGTTGCCAAGATCAACATGTACGTCAACCTGCCCCGGTATTACAAGGGGACCCACATGAGCCGCTTCGTAGAGATCCTAAACGAGCACAGCCGCCGCATATCCCTTGAGAATTTTTCTCAAATCCTCCAGGAAGTGAAAGACAGGCTTAATGCGGAAAGTGCGCATATGGAAATCACTTTTCCCTACTTTATCAATAAGGCAGCACCGGTGAGCGGAATTCAAGGTCTTATGGAATATAAATGCACCTTTAAGGGGTCCCTGAACAAGGGAAGCGACCTTGTCATCATAATCAATGTTCCAATAACCACGCTCTGCCCCTGCTCCAAGGAGATAAGCGATTTTGGTGCCCACAACCAGCGGGGCGAGGTCCGCCTCCAGGTGAGATTTAAGAAGTTTGTATGGATAGAAGATCTGATCAAGCTCGCTGAGAACGCCGCTTCAAGTGATGTCTACTCTGTCCTTAAACGAGAAGATGAAAAATACGTAACCGAAAAGGCTTACCAGAATCCCATGTTTGTAGAGGATATTGTGAGGGAGATCGCAGTTAAGCTAAATAATGATCCGAATATCACCTGGTTTGCCGTTGAGTCTGAAAATTTTGAATCAATTCATAATCATAACGCATATGCATATATAGAAAAGAGCAAAAGTGAGATTGAGTAGTTGGCCCGTTGAGCGGAAAAAAATGACGAATGGCGAGGATGGATAAAGATATGACTGAAGATCTGAAAAAAATGTACCGGACTGTAATGGATGACCACTTTCCTGCTGAGATAACTATTTCCTTTGGTGACCAGATCCTTCGTTATCAGAAAAGATCTTGGAGAATCAAGGATGAGAAGACAGGTGAAACCATTGAAAAAGGGCTTCGTTACGGTGAGAACCCGGGTCAGGAGGCTGCCCTATACGAACTCGTAAACGGTAATCTGGCCCTGGGTAAGTGTCAGTTCATCGACTCCGGGCGTGGTCTGGTTTCGGCTATTTCCGAAAAAGACATGATCCAGAGCGGAAAGCATCCAGGCAAGATCAACCTGACGGACGTGGACAATGCCCTTAATATTATGAAATATCTCACGGTCGATCCAGCCGTGGTAGTTGTCAAACACAACAATCCGTGTGGCGTTGCCTATGCATCATCCCTGTCCGAGGCATATGACAAGGCCAATATGGCAGATCGATATGCTGTTTGGCTGGCAAGTGGAGCAGGGTGTTACCTCTAACTCTGTCATCTACGTGAAAGATGGTGTGACCGTGGGGATCGGAACCGGCGAGCAGGACAGGGTCGGTGTGGCTGAAATCGGTATCTTCAAGGCATACACCAAGTATGCGGATGCTATCTGTTTCAAGGAACACGGAATCCCTTACAAGGAGCTGGAACTGGCCGTTGAGAAAGGGCGGAAAGACCGGGAACTCCTTGTTGACATCGATCGTAAAGCAAAGGAGGCAAAGGGTGGACTCATCGGGTCCTGCATGGTCTCCGATGCATTCTTTCCTTTCAGGGACGGTGTGGATGTGGCCATTCGGGAAGGCATAAGGGCCATTGTGCAGCCTGGTGGGTCAATGAGGGACTTCGAGGTGATCGAGGCCTGTAACGAGGCAGAACCTCAAGTGACCATGGTATTTACAGGTCAGAGGGCATTTAAACACTAACAATATTCTAACTGTCTCTATTCAGAGAACTTTCGGATGTTTACGGTACTTACCTTGAATTCCGGGATCTTGGCCAGAGGGTCAAAGGCCTCGGCATTGGTCAATACATTTGTCGGGCTTTCCCCAAAATGAATGGGCAGAAAAAGCAACCCTGGTGCCACTGAGTTGGTTAGTTTCGCAGGGACCTCTATTTGGCCTCGCCGCGACGTTAAGATGAGCACATCACCCTCCTTGGCCTCCAACGCCGCGGCGTCTTTTGGATTGATGCTCACATAACCCGTAGTTTGTTCGACATCCAGATGTGGAGAAACTCTGGTCATCGTACCAGTGTGGAAATGGGCAAACATCCGGCCGGTTGTGAGAAAGTACGGGTATTCCTTGTCGGGCATTTCCGCGGGATCTTTATATTCGATGTCATGGAACTTACCCTTACCCCGGGTAAACTGATCCTTATGCAGGTAGGGGGTTCCCGGGTGATTGGTATCCGGGCATGGCCACTGCAGGCCATCCAAACCCAGTCGTTCATATGTCATGCCGGCATAGCTTTTCGGGGTCAATGATCTCATTTCGTTAAAAATTTCTTCAGGGTTTTCATATTTCATCTCGTAGCCCATGGCTGTTGAAAATTTGCAGATAATTTCCCAGTCAGAAAGGGTGTTGCCGATAGGCTCAATCGCCTTGCGCATTCGCATACAGCGACGTTCCGTATTCGTAATCGTGCCTTCTTTTTCAGCTACCGACGCGGCGGAAAAGACCACATCTGCCGCCTGGGCAGTTTCCGATAAAAACAGCTCCTGAACGACCAGGAAATCAAGTTCTTTGAGGGCATGATTTAAGTGGTTCCAGTCCGGGTCACTAAGCTTGGGATTCTCCCCGATGACATAGAGCCCTTTCAGCTTTCCTTCCAGCATGGCCGGGATCATATCCGTTATGGTTAAGCCTGGCCGCTCCGAAAGTTTTTTGCCCCAGGCTTTAGAGAATTTTTCCATTACTTTAGGATCAGCGACCGGCTGATAGCCCGTCATCACGTTGGGTAACCCTCCCATATCACAGGCGCCCTGAACGTTATTCTGCCCCCTTAATGGATTCACACCGCCACCACGGATCCCCACATTTCCGCACAGCATCGCCAAATTACAGCAGGATTTAACGTTGTCCACCCCGGTGGTGTGCTGGGTGATGCCCATGGCGTACAGGAGGCTGGCCGGCGGGTTGGTAGCGTAAAGTTCGGCCATACGTTCCAGGTTCTTCTGATCAACCCCTGTAATTGCCTGTACCCGGTCAGGGGTGTAAGTGTTGACAACCTTTTCAAGGGCCTCGTAGTCTTCAGTCCGCTGTGCAATGTAGTCTTTGGCATGCCAGCCGTTTTGGATAATGATGTGCATCATGCCATTTAGCAGGGCTACATCGCTGCCCAGGCGGTGGGTCACTGCTACATCGGCAAATCGGGAAAGCTGGATGTTTCGCGGATCAGCCACAATGAGTTTAGCCCCTTTTTCCTTGGCCCTGAAAATCCGACGGGAAATTAACGGGTGGCAGGCCGTGGTGTTGGAACCAATGACGAAAATGCAACCTGCCTCTTCGATTTCTGCAATGGAATTCGTCATCGAACCACTCCCGAAGGCGGCGGCCAGACCGGCCACAGTAGAGGAGTGTCAAAGACGGGCGCAGTGATCTACGTTATTGGTACCAATGACGGCCCGGGCAAATTTCTGACCCAGGTAATTTTCTTCATTGGTAATTTTGGCCGACACCAGCACACCGATGCTGTCCGGTCCGTATTTTTCAATAATTTCCCGGAAACGATCGGCTGTGAGTTGAATGGCTTCATCCCAGTCTGTCTTAATGAATCTGCCAAACGTTTTAACCAGTGGTTGTTTCAGGCGCATAAAGCTGTTCACATGCTCATGGAGATTCCAGCCTTTGATGCACAGTTTTCCTTCATTGACAGGATGTGTTTTCATGGGCATGGTACCCACGAGCTTCCCGTCCATCACCTCGAAAAGGACGCCACAGCCTGTTCCACAGTATGAACAAACAGAGGGGACAATTTTGCAGTCCATATTTCTCACTCCTTAATATATCAAATCACATTATGCTGCTTTGCTGATCGGTTTAAGTTCTAATGTCACCTTATCGCCCAGTATATTAAATGGAGACTGGCTTGGGCTAGTTCCTGTTTGGTAATCAAAGACATCCACAACAATTTCGTTCACTTTTTTATAGAGCAGCCGCAATGGAATATCGACCGGACATGCGTCTTCACATAACCCACAATCAATGCATCGCCCGGCCATATGCACCGCTCTGACCAGATGGAATATGGGAATCTCGGGCGGAAGGTCACCGGTGTTTATAAGATCATCATGTTCCAGGCTACATTCCTTACAAAAACAAACCGGGCAGATGTTCCGGCACCCATAACATTTGATGCACTTCTGGAACTCATAGATCCACCTCGTGAAGCGCTCCTGCTGGTCATAGGCCTCCACTTCTTCAAGGTTCATGTTGTTGTCTACGCCCACCTTCTTTTTATAAGGTCCTGACTTTTGCGGTTCTAAGTAAGAACAGTCCGCATGTTCCTTGAGCTTCGAGGGGCAGCAGTTGACACTGATGGTTTCCACGTTTTCCGGATTCAACTGGTTCCACACATAAAGGACATTCAAAGCCCGCTGGTTGCAGTCACGAACCAGAAGACCTATTCTTATGTCCGGATCCTGGGCCGCTATCTTTGTGGCTATCTTTTCAAGAGGGTATCGGACCGATCCGGTGATTAAATCATTTACCTCGGCCAAATTCTCTTTTGTAAAAAAATGGGGTAAGGGATGCCCTTCTACCATTTTGTAACCAAGAAAAATGTCCACTTTACCTTGTTCAAGCCACTCTTTCACCTGCTCTTGCATGTCATCCTCCATGAGCGCTCTTAGCTTGTTTCCGTTCATCTGACAAGGGGTTAGGGCCTAACGCCCTGATTTTTTCAGTGAAATCAGTAACCACCTGGACAAACTTCTGGGCCTCGGCCGAGGATATCCAGTCTAAGTGCAAACGGTTATCCAATCCCACAAATTTAAGAAGATCTTGCAGAAACCTCATTCTCTTGATTGTCATGTAATTACCATACAGGTAATGGCAGTCTCCGATGTGTCACCCGCCCACCAGGATACCATCTGCTCCACTTTGAAAAGCCCTCAATACATGATGAGGCGATATGGTGGCCGAACACATGACCCGAACGGGACGGATATTGGGGGGGTACTTCAACCTGCTGACACCGGCTAAATCGGCCGCGCCATAGGTGCACCAGTTACACATAAAAGCAATGATTTTCGGTTCAAAGGTTTCCGCTTCCATTTTTTTCTCCTTATACAATCGCTTCGCGATTCTATACAACGTCCGCCATTGGCGGACTAACAAATTAAAACTCCTATGTTTTTGAGTAAATATATTCTACACAGTCAACGCACTCTTAATCTGGGCGTAGAGCTGTTCGTTATTAAATCCCATAAGAATCGCTGCCTCGGAGGGACATGTCGCAGCACAAGCCCCACAACCCTTGCACAATGCCTGGTTCACCACCGCTATCTTTTTCTCATTTCGGAGACCACGCCACCTACCTTGATGTTTTCCATGGTAAGGACTGAAAGCGCACGAGATGCAGCGGCCTTTGCCTGGGCAATACTCTCGTCAATGGGTTTTGGATAATGGGCCATGCCGCAAAGAAAAACACCGTCATTGGGAAAATCTACCGGCCTCAACTTCTGGTGGGCCTCCAACAGCCATCCATCTGCATCCATGGGCACCTTAAAAAACTGGGTCAACGCACTATCCTTGTGGGACACAATGGCAGTTGCCAGGCAAACGATATCTGCCTTAACCGCTAACTTGCGATCGAGGATCAGGTCCCTGAATTCTACCTGCACCCCGTCACCGTCCGGGCTGACCACAGGTTTCTCATTTAAGGAATACCGGGCAAAAATGACCCCCTCGGCCCTGGCTTCCCGATACAAATCCTCCCGCTTGCCATACGTCCTCATATCTCTGTAAAGGATATATACATTAACCTTCGGGTTTCTTCGCTTGAACTCCAGTGCGCTTTCCACGGAATGGGTGCAACAGACCTTTGAACAATAAGGCCGCTCTTCATTTCTCGAACCGACACACTGTATAAAGACCACATTTTCGGCTTTTTCCACTCTGGGATCACTACTCCGGAAAAGTTCGTCCATCTCTAAGTGTGTCAGCACAGCCCCGTGTTGGCCATATAGATACTCATCCGGCTTGTATTCTTTTGCACCCGTTGCAAGGATTGCCACGCCGTGCTCTATTTCCTCGTTTGACGACCCGTCATTCACTTCTGTCGTGAAGTTACCCACAAAGCCATCCACTCTGGTAATCGCAGAATTCATATGAACTATGACACGCTCTTCGGATTCTACCTCTTTCACAAGCTCCATCACAAAGGAAGTGATTTCCTCACCCTTGTATGTCTTGTAAAGCATCTGGGCATTTCCGCCCAGGGAATTGGATCTTTCAATAAGGTGGACGGGATAGCCCTGATGCGCCAGGGACAGGGCCGCCGTCATCCCTGCAATCCCGCCGCCTACTACAAGGGCTGAATGGGTATTTGAAAGATCTGTTTCTGTCAAAGGGCTTATAAGTCCAGCCTTTGCCACGGACATACGCACAAGGTCCTTTGCCTTTAAAGTGGCCGCATCCGGATCGTCTGAATGGACCCACGAGTCATGGTTCCTGATATTGGCCATCTCGAAGAGGTATTTGTTCAAACCGGCATTGATCAGGGTTTCCTGAAAAAGAGCCTCGTGGGTCTTGGGTGTACAGGCGGCCACGACAACACGGTTCAGGTCCTGCTCCTTGATGACCTCTGTTATCTTATCCTGGGTATCCTGGGAGCACGTAAAAAGGTTTTCTTCAACATACACTACATTCGGAAGGGTCCTGGCGTACTCCGCCACCTCCGGGACCCTAACCACACCGCCGATGTTTATGCCGCAATTGCACACGAAAACCCCTATCCTCGAAGGTTCCCGGGATACATCCTTTTCAGACGGTATCTCCACTTCCTTAGTTTGGGTGTTACGCGCGGAAGCCAGGTTCTCGGTTGCAGCACAGGCGGCTGCGCTGGCTTCCATGACCGAGAGGGGGATATCCTTAGGACCCGTAAACGCTCCACAGGCATAGATCCCAGGAACAGAGGTGGCCACAGGATGGAAACTGTCCGTCTCGGTGAAATGGTAGTTGTCCAGTTCAACGCCAAGCCGATCTGAAAGGGCCACAACCTCTTCATCCGTCTCAAGGCCCGTGGAAAGCACGAACATGTCAAAAGACTCTTTTTTTAGAACACCGTCATCCTCCGTATATTGCACCAGGACATCATCACTACCGGATATCGGGTCTACCGTATGTACCCTGGATCGGATAAATTTTACGCCCGTCTTTTTTGCATTTTCATAATAGCGGTCAAAATCCTTTCCATGGGTCCGTATATCCATATAAAACACGGAACAATCTAAGGGGATTTTGCTGTGCTCCCTGGCAATGACCGTTTGCTTGATCGCGTACATACAGCATACTGACGAGCAATAACCATTGTCACAACCGTTGATATCCCTGGATCCCACGCATTGGAGCCAGGCGATCTTCTTTGGCTCTTTCTTATCAGAAGGTCTTACCAGATGGCCCATAAAAGGGCCCGTTGCAGATAGGATCCGTTCAAATTCCAGGGAAGTCACCACATTGGGCATGGAGGTGTATGAGTAGGTATCGTACTTGCTGGGATCAAAGGACTTGAATCCGGGGGCCA
>MVDB01000197.1 GCA_002050025.1 Desulfobacteraceae bacterium 4484_190.2 | reverse complement strand
CCAAAGGCGAGCCAGGCGAATTAATGATCAAAGGCCCGGGAGTAATGAAAGAATACTATAAGAATCCCGAGGCCACTAAGGACACAATCTTTGACGGGTGGCTCCTCACAGGAGATATGGCCAGGATCGATGAGGACGGTTTCATCTGGCTCGTGGACAGGAAAAAGGATGTTATCATCACAGGGGGAGAAAATATCTTCCCGGTAGAGATCGAAGACTTTCTAATGGAGAACAAAAAGGTCCAGGATGTAGCCGTAATCGGTATCCCCAACGAGCGGTTAGGTGAAATTGTGGCTGCTATTGTAAAAATTAAACCGGGACAAACGATGAATGAAGAGGAGTTTATGGCTTATTGTGAGGGTTTGCCACGGTACAAAAGGCCAAGGGCAGTCTTCTTTGGCGATGTTCCCAGGAATCCTACCGGCAAGATCGAAAAACCAAAACTCAGGAAACAATATGCCGGCATGTCGGAAAGTTTTAAGATGTAGGCTCGCAAGGCCCTGGGAGGCTGTCAGAGAATGGCTATTTTCCCCAATCTCTACGTCAGACTCAAATTATAATCCTCGAAATACTTAAATGTATTCCTGTGGTTATAATTTTCGTCTTCCTTGATCTTGGAAAAAATATCTCATTCTCAGACACCCTCCTAGACCTCCTTGCCTTGAAAAAACGAGAAAATACTTTCTGCCAAAGTCCGGTTTATCCCCTGGACGCTGACCAGTGCTTCTACAGTTGCTTCTGCAACGGCATTTATGTCACTAAAATGCGTGAGCAGGAGCTTCTTTCTTTTAACACCAATCCCAGGGATAAGGTCCAGTTCGGATCTCTTCAGGTTTTTTCCCCTCAGCTTCCGATGGTAGGTTATGGCGCGGCGATGAGCCTCATCTCGAATTCGCATCATTAAAAGCAATACAGGATGATCGGCCCTGAGCCGTATGGGGTTTTTCCGCCCCGGTACATATATCTTGTCGTGTTTTTCCTGCCGATTCTTATCCTGCTTTGCGATAGATATTACCTCCGGAGCATCCGGATTCTCCTGCCGGTCCAGCACATTCTTAACAACTGCAAGATGCCCTTTACCCCCATCCACCAAAAACAAGTCAGGGAGATGCCCTTTAGATACTCTTCTCTCCACCAGTTCTGCCATCATTCCGTAATCATCGATGCCTGCAACCAGGTTCATCCTGTAGTTTCGATATCCTGATCTATGAGGCAGGCCATCAACAAAAGAGACGATGCTTCCCACTGCCTCATCCCCTTGCAGGTTGGAAATATCGAGTCCCTCTATGTAATGGGGAGGCATTTTAAGCTTCAGGGCTGACCGAACAATGCTTACGACGTCCTCTTTTTGGCTCTCCCAACGTCCGTTCAGCAGGTTTTCCGCATTGGACACCGCCATCTCGACCAGTCGGAGCTTTTCGCCCCTGAGGGGTCGATGGATCACAACCTTGTGACCTGCCAAATCACTGAGCCATTCTGTAATGGGTAAAAGATCTTCAACCGGCTCAGAAATGAGAATCCGTTTGGGGATAAAGGCCTCGCGACGATAGTACTGCTTCAAAAAGCCTTCCAGGACCTCCGCAGAATCGCAGGGCTGATTCTTGACTATGTAATCGCGACTGCCCATCAGTGAGCCCTTGCGGACAAACAGGATAATAAGCTGATGCATGCGCTCTTTTTTGGCCAGTCCGATGATGTCCTCATCTTCCATTCTCGGCGATACCACGTGCTGCCGTTCCACTGTCTTTTCAATAGATCTAATCTGATCCCTTATCCTTGCAGCCCTCTCAAAGTCCAGATGCTCCCCTGCCTCAACCATATTTTTTCGCAACTGTTCTGTCAGTTCCCGATTACGGCCTTCCAGAAACAGCCTGACCTGTTGAACCACCTCGCGGTACTTTGAAACAGGGATATCAAACGTGCAGGGACCAAGGCATCTATCCATCTCGTAATTCAGGCAGGGTCTTGTGCGTTTCGGCAGCCCCCTGGTTTTACATTTCCGGATCGGAAAAATTCGTTCAATAAACTTGAGCGTACTGCGCACCGCGCTGGCAGAGGAAAAAGGGCCAAAATAAAGGGCTCCGTCCTTCCTGATCCTTCTTACAATACCCAAATGGGGATACGGTTCATTGATATCAAGCCGGAGGCAGGGATACCGCTTGTCGTCCCTGAGAATAACGTTGTAGCGTGGCATAAACTTCTTGATGAGATTGCTCTCAAGGATAAATGCCTCTTTTTCGGTTGAAGTGAGCAGGTAATCAAGGCCTGAAGCCCTCTTCATCATCAGGGAGGTTTTGTCAGGGAGGTCGGAAGGAGGCCTGAAATAGGAAAGGACCCTTTTTCTGAGGTTTTTGGCCTTTCCTACATAAATTACACGCCCGGAAATATCTTTAAAGAGATAAACGCCTGGTCCGTCCGGAAACGAGGTTATGGGCCTGCCCTTCCACACCCATGAGGTAATTTTTGAGGATGGACTCTTCAATAAAACCCAGCTTTCTGACACCGTTGATAAGAGAGGCATCCCTGTCCTGGACTAAACGCATAACCAGCACCTGCAATCCCATTGCCATAGAAAGGTTCACGAGGTCAAGAAGCATCCAGGTTCCCAGGCGTCTATCACGAAAACCTGGATCCACGGAAATCCTCACCTTTCCGATATGGCTTTTGGCACCGAACCGCTTCATCATAATGACCGCATTGCCCACAATTCGCCCTTCCAGCAAAGCAACAATAGAAATCACCCTGTTGGGATCCAAATTGTTTATCCAGTCAGCAATCAGCCCGGGGTCGGAAACATCATGGTTCAGGAACCACAAATCATCCACGGATAAACGCTCGAACATCTCAAACAGGGCATTCTCATCTCCGTCCTTAAGTGGTCTCAACGTAACGCCGGTCCCATCTTTCAGGATCACTTCCTTTGGATAATCCTTATGCAGTTCGGAAAAATCCCGCTGACATCTCATCCTCTACAGCTCCTTTTTCCCAATGCGAGTGTTTCGTATTTTTTGTTTTGAATTTCCTGTTTATCCGAGATAGAGTTTACATATAAGGATATCAGTTGCATATTTACAGGTTAAATGATAGCTATAGTTCCAGTCAAGACCATTATCCATTGTCCGAAGGAGTTTTGGGGTGATATTTATGAGGATAAGGCCCTTTCCAGGTCTCTTCCTGTTTTTGGTACTTTTTGCCATGACTGCTTGTTCTACGACAAAACCCCTAAGGCCATCCCTCGCGTCCATAGAGGGCATGCAGGGGCACTTACGGATTGGCCGTATTATCCATTCAAAGACAGGAAAAGCCATCTCATTTGACCAGCTTATCGATCAAGTGGCGACCAGGAGACTGATTTTTATTGGAGAAGTCCACAACAACCCGGAGCATCATCTCATACAAGTCCAGATTCTCCAGGCCCTCATGAGCCGATACGCTCCCCGGACCGTAGCCATGGAATTTTTTAACAAAACTCAGCAACCAGTCTTAGACCAATATATGAACGGATCAATTACCGAAACAGTATTCCTGAAAGACGTGGCCTGGGATAAAAACTGGGCATACCCCTACCGCTTTTACCGCCCCCTGCTGTTAATGACAAAAGAAAAAGGCCGGAAAATCCTCGCCATCAACGCGCCTAATAACATTGTAAGAAAAGTGGCCAGATCCGGCCTCAGCAGCCTGGATCCAAGCGAACGAAATCAACTGGCAGGCCATATCAATCTAAAAGATGAAAGTCATCGTACATATTTACGTAAAATCTATGAAAAACACACACACCAGGATTTGAAAAGGTTTGATTTTTTCTACCAGGCACAGTGTGTCTGGGAAGACACAATGGCCGAAAACATTGCAAAGTATTTGAGTAAAAGCAAAGAAACACTGGTTGTCCTTGCAGGCAATGGGCATATTATCAACAAATACGGAATACCGAACCGGACCCTAAGCCGAATTAAAATCCCAATGGCCACGATCGTCCTGCAGCCTCTGACCGGCCCTTTAAACATAGAAAGAAAAATGGCTGACTATATCTGGCTGACCGGCAATTAAATGATTTTTAAGTATTAGTTGCTCTTGATCAAGTTCGTTGCTCATAGGATGCCGCTTGCGGCATAAACTAGCTTTTTACGATACCGTCAACCTTGAACCTTTGAACCAGTTACATAATATTAACCCTAAAATGTTTTCTGCAGATCTATAAATAATGACTCATCACGACCCTGAATTTCAATTCTGCCCTGTTTGCGGCAACAGGCTTGATTCCTTAAAACTGAAAACAAATGAACCGCGCAGGCCTGTCTGTCCTTCGTGCAATTTTGTCCTTTATCTGGATCCCAAGGTTGTCGCCTGCTCAATATTGGAGATGGATAGTAAAATCGTTCTCCTGAGGCGCGGCATAAATCCTCAAAAGGGGAAATGGGTCATGCCGGGCGGGTATGTTGATCGCGGAGAGGAGGTAAAGGCCGCGGCAATCAGGGAGACCGAAGAAGAATGCGGAGTCACAACGCGAATCGATATGCTCCTTGGTGCCTATTCCTATTCCGGGCAAGTTCCGGTAGTGATTGTGTACGTTACACAATATGTCTCCGGAGACCTGATTTCAGGAGATGAGACTCTGGAAGCCAAGTTGTTTTCAGAAAAGCAGATCCCATGGGCAAATTTGGCTTTCCAGAGCACAGTAGATGCCCTCAAAGACTACTACACAAGCAAAAATAAAGGAGGAAAAAGCCCAACAGATGGAGATAAAACCCCAAAGGATTGAAGACCTTAGTCCTGAAAAAAAGAAAACTGTTATGAAAAGGTCTATGGAAGACATCTCATCCATCTATGAAGATATCCGCAGGATTGTAGACGATGTCAAAAGCCGCGGCGATGCCGTTTCCCTGGAACACTACCGCAAGCATAAGCACGACATTGCTCCTTCCGACCTGGAAGTCACTAAAGAGGAGATAGCAGCGGCCTATAAACAGGTGGATACCAAAGTCGTTGACTGCCTGAAAACGGCGGCCCAAAACATCTCTAAATTCCACCGGGCACAGCTTGAGCGCGAGATGTGGTCCATAGAGGTAAGAGAGGGTATATTGGCTGGCCGCATCACCAGAGCGATGGATATTGTGGGGTGTTACGTCCCGGGAGGGACGGCGGCATACCCGAGTTCGGTTCTGATGACCGTTCTCCCTGCCAGGGTTGCAGGCGTGGATCAGATAGTAGCCGTGACGCCCCCAGGCAAAGGGATGGTGGCAAATCCAGCTACGCTGGTGGCGGCGGATATTGCGGGTTGCAACCGAATTTTCAAGGTGGGAGGGCCATGGGGCATTGCAGGCCTGGCCTACGGTACTGATACAATGCCCAGAGTGGACAAAATCGTGGGGCCCGGGAACAAGTATGTGACCGCTGCCAAGATGCTGGTATACGGGCAAGTTGATATTGATTCACCTGCCGGCCCGAGCGAATCGTTGATCCTCACTGATCACAGTGGAGACCCGAAACTGATAGCTTGGGACTTCTTGTCCCAAGTGGAACACGACCCGGATTCAGCCGCTGTGCTCGTTACCACAATAGAAAAAATAGCAGAGGAGGTCTGCGAGATCATAAACAGGGAGTATGATTCTCTTCCCAGAAAAGAGATCCTTGAGTCGTCCCTCACTAAACACTCCTATGTGCTCATTGCAAAAGATATGGAGCAGGCCATTGGTTTTACGAACGAATATGCTGCTGAACATTTACAGGTTCTTACCCAGGATCCGTTTATTACTCTGAATAAAATCAAGCATGCAGGCTCCATTTTTTTGGGACCTTATGCCCCGGTTCCAGTGGGTGATTATGCCTCTGGGACCAACCATGTCCTTCCCACCGGTCAGTGTGCAAGGATGTTTTCCGGGCTGTCTGTGGACGATTTCATTAAAAAGCCTACATTCCAATATCTTAGCAAAAAAGGGTTGGCCGGGTTGAAGGACATTGTTGTCACCCTGGCGGAAGCGGAAGGACTTCCCATTCATGCAAGGGCAGTGAAGGCCAGATTTGAGTAGTTTACAAGGCGATATTCTTTTATTTCTTGATATGTGAAACGATAGGCGCTAAATACATTTTGCTCAATATAAATATTAATTTTTTAGCGGCGGAGCCGCGTTATATAAAATAGCGTAGCTATTTTATGAAAGGAGGTCCAAAGATATGGCAGACATAAAAGGCTACAATATGCCAGATGAACTTTATTATCACAAGGATCATAGCTGGGCTCGAGTGGAAGGGACTAAAGTGACCGTAGGCATGAATGATTTCTTCCAGAAGGAATCAGGAGACATTGTTTTCGTTGATCTTCCTGAAGAGGAAGATGATGTGGAACAGGGAGAAATCTGCGGGAAGATTCAATCCAGAAAATGGATCGGAAAACTGGTGGCTCCGGTGTCTGGGGAAATTGTGGAGATAAACGAAGAACTGGAGGAAGATACGAGCCTCATCAATACTGATCCTTCAAGAAGTAAAAATAGCCGAAGAGGAAAAGGCAAAGGCCTTAGGGATGAATATTATTCTAAATAATAAATAATGCCCCAATACTGGCGTTTATTCAAAAATCACTTAAGGCCTGTCTCCGCCGCCAAAGGACTGGCGGTGGATGACACCTTGCCTCAATCGGTGGCACACAATAACTCTCCGCCCATCCTAAACCTTTACACCTTTGTACCGTCGGTCAATGTAGGGAAATACCAGGACATTGAGTCGGCCCTGAAGCTTGACAGATGCCGCGCCCGTGGCATTGAATTCAGCCGTAGAAGTACGGGGGGAGGGACTGTAATTATGGGTCCTGACATCGTAGCACTCGGCCTGGGCATTAATGTGGATTATCCTGGACTAAAAAAGGGGGTCGGCGGGGTTTTTGAGTCCTTAAGCCTCGTCCTGATAAGGGCCCTTGGGAAATTGGGCATTCAGGCCTATTTCCAGCCCAAAAATGACCTGGAGGTGGGTGGTAAAAAAATTGCCGGTCTTTCTGCCGCATCGGAGGAGGGCAAAAGTTTGCTCTTTCACACTAGCCTTCTGGTGGATTTTGATATCGCCTTAATGACCGATATTATGAATACGCCTTTGATCAAGATCCGCGACAAGGGGTATAACTGCTTCAGCCAGCGCATGACCACAATAAGACAGGAACTCGGCCAGGATGTTCCCGTAAGCAAGGCGATGGAAGCCGTTCAAGAGGCATTTGAAGAGGAATTCAACATCTGTTTCAAGGAGGATACTCCGGATGCGTGGGAAAAAAAGACAATCCAGCGATTCATTGAGGAAAGATATACAAATCCGGAATGGATCTTTTCCCACAAGCACCCAAGGGCCAGGATGGGTATAGGGCAAATAAAGAGCAAAGGCGGCCTTCTGGAGATCTATCTTTCACTCTCGGGCGGATCCATTGAAAATGTCCTGATAACTGGTGACTTTTTTTCCACAAGTGAAAACATTCACCGACTTGAAAATGCTCTCAAATGGACTTCTGCCCGCAAAGAAAGTATAGAAAAGAATCACAGCGAAACAGAGAGTTTTTGCCTGATTTTTCGTAACATCTCAATAAGTCCGGGCATTCCGAACCTTCCCCCTTTTGCAAAGGGGGATTGAGGGGGATTTCTTTAATACAGCCCGAATTTATTGAGAACTTACGATTTTTCCTCTCAAAAAATCAGACAGAATATTCTATCTTCGCGTCTTTGCGGTGAATTAACAAAAATGGACAAACAACAGAGCCCCGAATATGCAAAAATGAGCCAGGCCAGCCAGGCCACGGCTATTTCTCTCGGACTGGTCAGGGGTAAGATGTATCGTGGCGCGGTCAACAGGTGCGTCAACCTGCTGGCCCATTATCCAGAGGGCTGTTCCGCCAACTGCGCCTATTGCGGTCTTGCTAAAAAGCGGCCTGGAACTTACCACGACAAGAGCTTTATCCATGTCCCATGGCCTGTCTTTCCCATGGGCCAAATTATTAACGCCATCAACAATGCCCCCTCATATGTAAAGCGCACATGCATCTCCATGATAACCAATGGAAAATGCCGCCGGGCAACCCTTAAGATGACCCGGCAGTTGAAAGACGAAACTGCACTTCCCATATCCATCCTCATTGCCCCCACCATCCTCCACGAAGAGGACCTGGCTGAGATGAAAGAGTGCGGGGCTGATAAGATTGGGGTGGCCATTGATCTCGCCACACCGGAACTGTTCGACAAATATCGTGGAAAAGGGGTTTCCGGCCCCCACAAATGGGAAAAATATTGGGAGATCATGGAAATGGCCCTTGACATCTTTGGGCATCCAAATGTAGGCGCTCATCTGATGGTAGGGATGGGGGAAACAGAAGAACAGATGGTCTCCATCATGAACAGGCTCTGGCAGATGGGCGTGGTGAACCACCTCTTCTCTTTTTTTGCCGAGGAAAATTCCAGGCTGGCCGACAGGCCCCAGCCACCCTGGCCTGCCTATCTGAGGATTCAATTGGCACGCTACATTATCGAAGAGAAGCTTTGCAGCAACCAGGATATGAGTTTTGACCAGGCTGGCCATATTATTGATTTCGGCCTTGCCTCTGACCTTCTAACGAATATTATCAGTTATGGTAAAGCCTTCATGACCGGAGGATGCCTTGACGCGGATGGACAGGTGGCCTGCAACCGGCCCTTTGGCAACTGCCTGCCAGATGTAAAACAATGGAACTATCCGTACCCTCCCAACAAAGAAGAGCGCGACCTCATCCGGCAGAATATCTTTAATATTGAATAGAATGATATCCTCCCGCGCTGCCATTCTTTGTTTTACCAAGTAATAGTTGATGGTCTCGTAAAAAGTTATAATATGCCACTTTGTGGCGCTGTAACCGAAAATAACTTGTCAATTATATCAAGAGGTTATTATTTGGTTATTTGAAAGTCCAAATTTTTGTTTATCGCTCCAATAACTATTTGATATTCTAATGTATAAAATTTTTTTGTGTCTTTTGTGCCTTTTTGCGGCTATATTAATAGTTGGCCTACGAACAAGGTCAACGAAACAAAGGCAATTCTGAACGGTGACCCCAGAACCTATGAACGCTTACAAAAAAATTCGTAGGTTGGGATGGGGCGCGAAACCCAACATAATGCACATTTTGGTAAAAAAGTTTTTGACAGAGTATTTATAAGGTGATAGTTTAAAAAATTACAATTGGGCCGTTAGCTCAGTTTGGTAGAGCAGCGGACTTTTAATCCGTTGGTCGCGAGTTCGATTCTCGCACGGCCCACCACATTAGGATACTGGATACATTGGACCCTCTCTGAGGTGAATACCTCGACGGTGATCATTTTTGCGCTATAAGCTACTCTGTTTAGAATAGCGTCCCCATCGTCTAGTCCGGTCCAGGACACTGGCCTTTCACGCCGGCAACACCGGTTCGAATCCGGTTGGGGACGCCAATGTATCCCAACAGGGGATTTGCTGCATATTCACGGCAAGTCCCCTTTTTTTATCCATAATGGCGTGAAAGAACGGCCTTTCGCATTTTCTTTGAAGAGGGGTCAGAGTAAGAGGATAAGCACGGAATCATTCGCCAGCCCGAAACACATTTTCTCGCTTCTCTCATCTGAATTGGAACCGTAAGGAAATGATAAGAAGCTGGTTTTTTAGA
>MVDB01000196.1 GCA_002050025.1 Desulfobacteraceae bacterium 4484_190.2 | reverse complement strand
ATGAGGTGAAAGTGATGTGTCTGTTGCTTCTTTCAATTAAGTCACATCCAGTATATAAGCTGATCGTAGCGTTCAACCGGGATGAATATTATGACCGGCCAACGACTCCGGCCGCCTTCTGGGAAGATGAGCCGGATCTTCTTGGAGGCAGGGATTTGCGTGCAGGAGGGACATGGCTTGGAATTGCCAGGAATGGGCGAATTGGTGTAATCACAAATTATTGCGATCCCGCTTCAATAAAAGACGATGCTCTTTCTCGTGGAAAGTTAGTGAGTAATTTTTTACTATACCAGCAAACAGCAGTTGATTATCTTGACGGGCTGATCCGAGACGAGGATATGTATAATGGATTCAATATCATTTTGGGAGAGAAGGATCGTATTTACTGGTATTCGAACCGTGATCATAGACCGAGAAACCTATTGCCAGGCATATACGGCTTGAGTAATCACCTGCTGGATACCCCATGGTCGAAAGTCATACGGGGCAAAGATGCCCTTTCAAGCCTGTTTTCGAGGCTCAAAGCCCCTTCTCCAGAGGACATTTTCCAAATTCTCCAGGATCGCTCAATCTCTCCTGATGAAAGTCTTGCTGATTTGGAGTTTGACCGGGAATGGGAAAGCCTGCTTTTACCTATATTCGTCTCCAGTCCAACGTTTGGTACACGCTCTTCCACGCTGCTGCTCATTGACCAGCGCGATCATGTTACCTTCATTGAAAGGACTTTTAATGCAGAAGGAAATAATGCGGGAACGAAAAAATATGAGTTCCAGATAGAAGACTGATACATAATACTGAGCAGTCTCGGAACATGTAACCTACACTTTAACAATCGCCTTTACAGCCTTGACCGTTGCCTGAAGCTGTTTGTTACTGTTATTGGTTTTGAGGTATATCAGGACCAAAGGTGCATTTGGCAGTTAGTATCAAACAGCCTTCCTGCGCTTTCCTAAGATCCTCCTTTTGCCAAACACTCTTTACCCTGGGCGGCAGGGAAAAAGAGGGTGAAACTGGTTTCCCCCGAATTATAGCAGGCTTCTTTGTTATTGCAAAAAGGGCATTTACTGATTCTGCCGGGACATACATCTGCTTCACCTTTTATAAAACGACATCTTGAGGATGCCATATCTATCTTAAAATTATATCGCTCGGAAAATATCTTCATACGTAAAAGATCGGCCCCTTTTCCCCCGGCATTAAAGTCAAACGGTCTTTTAGTGGAGTATGCCATGGTATCCTGGGTTGTAAAAAATCCTTCAAATATATGCCTTTGATTATCCTCGGTGATGCCAACACCGTAGTCATGCACCCCTAATTCAGTTCCTTTCCCCCTTTTCTTTACGCTAACAGCCACCTTTCCTTCATCTGGTGTGTTCTCTATAGCGTTCTTAATCTGAAGTTCCCAATATGGAGCAATAGAAGAGATTTAAGGTGTGAAAACGTAGTCATGTATCGTAGCAATAAAATGTAAAATATATCTTGACACATACGTAATTATATGCTAAATACTGTAGGCATGTATATTGCCACAATACCAAATCGCAACTCGCCACCGGCCCTTTTTTCTTTTGTGTAACCTATGTGTAACCTCTCCAGCCAACGCCATGCTAAGTATTTGATATTATTCACACCATGCACAGCATGCGCAGAAGGGTTGAAAAACGGGCAGAAGAAAAAGTATTGTAATTTATATAGGTTAGGCAATTATTTTTCTTGAAGGAATTCTGAATGGGGTTCAGGGGGGGGCGGGGTTCAAATCCCCGCGTCTTGACCAGACTTGATAATAGAAAGAGCAGGTTAGAGACCAGCTAATTTGCTTTTTTATTTTGGTTTCATGTACTTGGGGCCTTTGTGCAACCTATGTGTAACCGACTTCACTCGCCGATTGAATAATGGTCTGCCAGCTTGGTTTGTTGATTGGCGAAGGTGGCTATGATCCTTAACCGAAGGGGAGGGGAGGCGGCCCTGTAACGCGGAAGATCGTGAATGTGAAGCTTGATATAATATTGCCTAGCTCTACTTCTGTTTCCCCATGGATTTTGTGTCTGTACTGACTTCTAATCCCCAGGCGGGGGTTTCAAACCTCTCAAATTATGTATCAATTACGTAGAGTTAGATGATATTATTAAAAATATTGTTCATTTTTACCGACTTTTTTTTAAATTTTCCAAAAATTTGCATAGAGTGGGGAAGGGCAGGGGCACGACTTGGGGACAATCTGGGGACGGTTTTTCAGGCCAAAAAAGAAGCCACCTATAAGTGAGTGCACTTAATAACTTATTGATTTTATTGAATGGTGTGCGGTGGGGGATTTGAACCCCCGATTTCCACCGTGTGAGGATGGCGCGTACACGATGCGGTGGTACAAAATCTATTCATTAAATGATGAAGCGATCAAAATATTATAAGAGACAGATATAATACAAGACTATGGAGATATCATTCTCTTTATTACGGGATGCGTGAGTGCTAAATTGACCGAATCTCGGTTACAGTAAAAATTATCGGAAGGCCAAGCAGATTTAATTTTGTCCTAATTTGTCCTAAAAAATTAGGACAATTTGACATTTTTTGATGAAATTTGACTCTTGAGATCTTCTGATATAACATAAGGAAAGGGGTTAAGAATAATTCTTAACCATTTGATTTTATTGATGGCGGAAGTGCATGGGAATCGAACCCACCTGCCGAGGTTTTAGCCCGGCACACCGGATTTGAAGTCCGGGAGCCCCACCAGTGAGCTTTCCACTTCCGAATAAAGCTGAGTGTTGTGATGATATTTTATTCATGCAATGCGTTTTGTCAATAGCCTGATGAGTAGGAGTCAGGGAAAAGTCAAATTCAGATGGAATCCAGGCTATAAAATCCCCCTCAATCCCCCTTTGCAAAAGGGGGAAGACGTCGAAATGCCATGAGTTATTGAGAAGTTACTTTAATTACTTGGTCCTGGAATAGGCATTCGTAGCTTCAGGGTCGCTTTTCTACGGTTACCATTATCTCAACCGAAACTAATTATGATAGATGTTCAATAATGATCCTCAAAACCCTGCGAATAGGCTCTGCTGCTCCCCACAAAAGTTGGTCACCTACTGTAAATGCAGTGATATATTCAGGTCCTATGCGCATTTTTCGGAGTCTGCCAACAGGAATGGTCAGGGTCCCGTTAACCGCGGCAGGGGTTAAAGATCGAAGGGTTGATTCCCGGTCATTTGGGATTAGTACCACCCAATTGTTTCCCTCTTGTATTATCTCAGAGATTTCGTCAAGAGGCATATCTTTGTTTAGTTTAATGGTCAGCCCTTGACTGTGGCAACGCATAGAACCCACACGAACACACAGCCCATCCACAGGAATTGGTTTCTCTGTTTTCAGTATTTTGTTGGTTTCCACGTGGCCTTTCCATTCCTCTCTGGTCTGGCCAGATTCCATTTGAGAATCAATCCACGGAATAAGGCTGCCTGCAAGGGGGGCTGAAAAATTTTCAGTAGGGAAGGTATCTCTCCTCAGTTCACCGGTTATCCTGTCATCAATGGCTATTGCTGTGGATGCGGGGTCATCGAGCAAGGCCCTTGAGGCATCACCAAGGACTTGCATCTGGGCAATCAGCTCTTTCATGTGTTTGGCTCCCCCTCCAGAGGCGGCCTGGTAAGTCATAGAAGAGATCCATTCGATATGACCGGAAGACAAAAGGCCTGAAAGTGCCATTAGCATGAGACTGACAGTGCAGTTTCCTCCCACATAGGTCCTGATACCCGATGACAATCCCTGGTCAATTACGGATCTGTTTACGGGATCTAAAACGATAATGCTCTCATCGTCCATTCTGAGGGTGGATGCCGAATCAATCCAATATCCGTTCCAGCCTTGTTTGCGTAATTCAGGATAGACTTTTTTAGTGTAGTCACCGCCCTGACAGGTCAAAACTATATTTAGTGATGAGAGGAACTCGATGTCATATGCATCCTTCAGTGGTTGCGTGTCGAGTCCTACATCAGGGCTTTTTCCGCCGATATTTGACGTTGTAAAAAAAACCGGCTCAAAGCCCTTAAAGTCCTGTTCTTCTCTCATACGTCCCATAAGAACCGAGCCAACCATACCTCGCCACCCAACAAAACCTATTCGCAACATGATTTCCCCCAAAAAATTGTTTTTTTTGACAGGATTAACCCCGCGTACCGCGGGGCAGGCATGGAATTACATGACTTTTTTCTTCTCAATAACTACAACTACTGCTTAAAAGGTCCGGTATGCAGATTATCCTGTTATTTCAGTCAAGGGTTTAAACCTCCCACCATCTGTCCCAGGGCCTCGGAGACTGAATCGTGACAGACCAGATCGGCCTCTGCATCAAGGGGCGTTTCGTCTCGATTGATGATAAGCAGCCTGGCATCCTTTTGAACAGCGTGTACGGGCACAGAAGCAGCAGGATAGACCACCAAGGAAGAACCCAGAACAATACAGAGGTCACATTCGCGGGCATACATAAGCGCATCCGCCATTTTATCCTCGGGCATAGCCTGGCCAAAGGAGATGGTGTCGGGTTTCAGAATACCTGCGCACTCGTCACAATAGGGTACTTTCACCCCCGAATTCAAGCGTTCCTGTATGTCATCCCGATCATATTTTTTCCCGCAACTGAGGCAGGAAACTGAAAATGCTGTGCCGTGGATCTCAATAATTTTCTCCGGTGAATTTCCAGCCTTGTGGTGCAGATTGTCTATGTTCTGAGTGACAATGGCCAGAAGTTTTCCGCTCTTTTCAATGGCCCTGATAGCGAGATGGGCACGGTTTGGGACAGCATCTTTCATTGTATTATAGAATTCAGTGCTCATCTCCCAGTATTTTTCCCTGGCCTTTTCACTGGAAATAAATTTGTCAAAGTAAAAATCTGAAGGATCATATTTACTCCAGACACCCCCGGGGCTCCTGAAGTCAGGAATGCCGGATTCTGTGCTCATACCTGCACCGCTGAATATCAATATCTTTTTGGCTTCCTTTATTATCTGTGCACCTTTTGCGATCAAATTGTCCATACCATTTTCCACTTTCAAGCCTTATTGCATTTGGTCTTCATCACTCTCTCATCAGCCAAGGGCAAAAACCGTGATCGCCTCGTAAAAGCACACCTGCCCAAAACGAAGGAAATTTCATCATATGATCGGGAGTTCTGTATTTCAATTAATACGTGGTTATCTCAAATTCCGGCGGGTCCATCATATGTTTTTTTACCGAGCAGAGGTCCATGGACCGGATAACCGCCTTCTGATACTTTTCGTCAAACCCTTCTGGTAATCCCAAATTGATGGACATTTTTGAATACCTCTTTTTATCTTCATCCCAGTCGCATTCCATGCTCAATGACATTCCATCCAGAGGGATATTGCGGCTCTGGCAAAAGCTCAGCGCGTAAATACCCGCACAGGTCGCAATCGATGCTAAGAACAACTGAAATGGTTCTGGCGCCGATTCATCACCCCCATTCGATACTGCCTGATCAGTATTGATCATAATTTCTCCGATTTGTGCATCAACCTTCTTTCCGCCAGGAAAGCTCACTTCAGGGCGGTTGCTCGATCCCTCTCCCCATTGGGTTGATAAACGATGGTGCAATGATTAATCACACCAAAGCACCAGCTCTGCTGGTGCAAACCTAATAGGCTCTGTCGATTAACCGTGATAATATCTCCTTTCCAAGGGCTCCAATGGAGTACGTTGGAAAGGAGGAGATAATGAGAAACTAACAAAGCCTATCACATGAAAAATGGGAGTGTAAATGCCATATCGTTTTGTGTCAATATTTATTGTGGCTGATTATGGTATAGTCTAAAATTTGGAAACCTTTATCCCTACGCTACTTGAGGAATTCGGACATTTTTCAGCATCATCATAAATCAGTATTGCACT
>MVDB01000027.1 GCA_002050025.1 Desulfobacteraceae bacterium 4484_190.2 | reverse complement strand
AAATTATGGCGATATTGTCCGAACTGGGAGTCGAGCACCACGGATTTGAAGACATGACAGGGGTAGTGGGGCATATCCGAGGTCGGGAGCCGGGGAAGACGATCACATTAAGGGCGGACATAGACGCCTTCCGATTCAGGAACTCAGTGACATTCCATCCAAATCCCGCACCGCAGGCTGCATGCATGCCTGTGGACACGATGCCCATACGGCATTATGTTAGGCGTAGCCAAAAAAAATAGTGGATTCGGGTTTGTCTCAGGAACTTACGGGCGACATAATATTCTTGTTTCAGCCGGCTGAAGAAGGGGGGGGGCGGTGCAAAAAAGATGATTAAGAGGGGAGTCCTGGAGAATCCCACGGTCGATTGGATCATTGCCGGCCATTATGGGAAAAAATTCAATGCATTAGTGATGGAATTGAAAAAACCTTTCATACAAACTGCGTTTTGGAGCTTATCGAAGGATACCCGATATGCATCAACGAAGAGGTTTTAATGATTGGTGTTGAACTCTTTACCGAGGCGGTGAGGGATACCTCGGTTGAGGGGCTATCCTGTTTTTATATAGGCAGGCAGCGTGCTTACTGGAAAAATTTTACTTAATTAGTTGGACTGAACAGGAGTGGTCAAATGCAATATGTTGTGGTAGGCTATGCATTCAGGTTCACATGGGGATCTTCATCCCGGTTGCATATATGTGACACGTATCGCAACATATTGATAATACTAATTATATCAGATACTGGCAAGATATCGGTAGTGAGAAGTTTTGACTGCTAAAAGCATACTGAAATTCACCCAGATTGAGGATTTTGGCAGAAGTGAAAGTAAATAGATATAAATAAAGGTCCTACTTTTCCCTCATAAAATTTGGTATCTTATACTGGAGGGCTTTACCGTGCACACGAACTTCCTGTATTATGTAGTTACTGGGGGGCTCAAAAATAGTTTACATTCGATTAATGAGTTAGCTGTAAATTGGCCATAGATAGGATGTCAATCTGTGCAAACTATTTGATGCTCCCCGTAGTATATAGATAAGTGAGATAATTCAAAGTTGTCACCAGTGCGTTTTTAGAGTTCCATTAATGCACGAAATAAGGCCGTGTCTTTTTTTGTTCCCTAAGACTTTCGAATCACTACTTCCAAAGGAGGTGCTTGCAATGAGAATAGCCGTGTTGAACGGAAGCCCCAAAGGTGACGTCAGTGTTACGATGCAATATGTCCACTATATCCAGAAGAAGTTCCCACAGCATGAATTGAAAATTCTGAACATCAGTCAGAAAATTAAAGTAATTAAAAAAAACGAAAAACCTTTTCAGCAAATTATTGATGAGGTCAAATCATCGGATGGAGTCCTGTGGGCCTTTCCCCTTTATTTCCTTCTCGTGCATTCTAATTACAAGAGATTCATCGAGCTTATCTGGGAAAACGGAACGGAGAGTGCATTTAAGAACAAATACACAGCAGCGTTAAGTACATCGATCCATTTCTACGATCATACTGCTCACAATTACATCAATGCAATTTGCGATGATTTGAATATGGAATACGTAGGATCATTTTCTGCTGATATGTATGACCTGTTGAAAGAAAAGGAAAGAGAGAAACTAATTCTTTTTGCCGAACACTTTTTTGGAGCTATCGAAAAAAAATTGCCCACTTCGAAAAATTTTCACCCAGTGATTCATAGTGAGTTCGATTATGTTCCAAGTGATGTCAAAACTAAGGTAGATATCGGCAATAGAAAGATTGTAATTCTTACGGATTCTGAGGATGACCAAACAAATTTAGGCAAGATGATTAAGAGATTTTCAAGGTCGTTTTCAGATGAAGTAGAGGTTATCAATCTACACAATGTGGATATTAAAGGTGGTTGTCTTGGTTGTATTCAATGTGGGTACGACAACAATTGTTCGTATGGTGATAAAGATGGATATGTAGAGTTTTTCAATACTAAAGTAAAGACTGCTGATGTGATTGTCATCGCTGGCACAATTAGAGACCGGTATCTATCATCAAAATGGAAGATGTTTTTCGACAGAAGTTTCTTCAATACACATACTCCAACAATGATGGGAAAGCAGATCGGATTCGTAATCTCTGGCCCTCTGAGCCAGATACCCAACGTGAGACAGATACTTGAAGCTTACTTTGAGGTTAACCAGGGTAGTGTCGTAGATTTCATAACGGACGAATGTGAAGACTCGGCCGAAATGGATGTGCTTTTGCAAAACCTTGCAGAGCGTCTTATCCAATATGGCCATGAGGGTTATATGAAGCCAGTTACCTTCCTCGCTGTGGGGGGAACGAAGATTTTCAGGGATGATATTTATGGAAGGTTCCGATTTCCTTTCCGCGCTGATCACAAATTATATCGAAAACACGGGTTTTACGATTTTCCACAAAAAGACTATAAAAGCCGTCTCAGAAATTCAATAATGATGCTTTTGAACAAAATACCTTCAATGAGAAAAGACATTTACACTGGGAGAATGAAAACCGAAATGATAAAGCCGCTTCAGAATATACTTGAGACGAAATGATAGGGCTGGAAAAAGGAGAGTTTGCCCGTGCTAACAGGTTTTTTGCAATTCCGAGGCTTCCGGTTAGCACAAGTAGAACTAAATGGTCAAATGTCAATGGGAGATCTTAGACAAGCCGTTTACATAAGGCGTTGACGAATCGCTCTAAGATGTTGTTCTTGAATGCGATGAAAGGAAAGACTACCAGAAAGACATTCTAATTATAGGACAAAGTGCAATGCTTTTTACACGTCATCCTAAATTAATGAATGATAATGATCTTTGTACATGGTTAAAATCATTAATCACACGGAAAGCTCCAGAGTCAGATTATTTAGATTACAAAGAATCAGTCTCAATTAATACTCAAAAAGAAAAAATAGAACTGTGCAAGGACATAACTTCATTTGCTAATGAAAGCGGTGGTGCTTTATTGTATGGTATTCCTGAAGAGGATCAAAATGGTGTGCCAGTACCAAAGGATATTTCTGAATGTGGCATTGAACTACCAAACGATTTTATAATCAATATTGAAAACATATTGTTGGATGTTGTAGCACCCCCACTACCAGAATTATTTATTAAAGTTATAAACTTAGATGGTTCTTCATCGAAATCAGTATTATTAATTTACCATCCAGGAAGTTGGAACAAACCACATATGGTTGAGGGTTATAAACAGGGGCGTTATTACCGCAGAGGAAATTTTCGTTCAATATTGATGAATGAAAAGCAAGTTGAGGAAGCTTATTTAAAAAGAAAAGCATCGAGTGAAGTTGCCAAAGTTTTTTTTGAAACTGGTAATTTTCGTGAAATCCCTACGGTGGGGACATTTCTTCGTGCTATTGTTTGTCCTCACTTTTCCCTTTTCAGAAGAGAAGAAATGGCAGAAAGAAAATTTAAAAATTGGCTTGATAGTAACCCACCTGATGGACGTCGAGGAGAATGGATTCCATTTATCGATGGGTGGTGTTTTCGTGGTTATCCTGAAGGGAATTTTTATGGGAAACAATATGAAATGCGTTTTTTTTATAATGGTGCAATTTGTTTAGATATCGATTTGTCTTCTGAGATTAATCAAGATCTCCTTACTTTAACATGGATAGAAGAATATATTTTCACAAAATTATTCCTCCCTTATTTGGATAAGGTCTTAGAATTACATAGAATTGAAGGGCCAATTTCATTTAAGTTTCATCTTTTTAACGCTAAAGGCCTAAAAGCAAAATTTAAGTCTGGTAACTGGTATTCAGACCCTAAAATTGGTGCAACCCCTATTGACACAATGTCACTAAGTTTTGTTGAAGAATCATCTGTTAATGAATTAAGACTATTTCAACCAAATTTACAAAAAAGATTAGTTGATAGATTTTCTTCGGCATTCGGTCTCTGGCGTGATTAAATGAAGTTAAGAATGTATCTTTTCAAAACCACTCATTCTCGCCGGCATATAGAAAAGTGCGATACCCAGTTTTGATTTATTGATGGAGATAGTATTAGCAAAAATTGTGTTAGTTTGGATTTTCATCGGGACGATAGTCGCATACATAAAACTCAGGCAATCGAGACGATTTGGTTTTGACAGAAAGGTCACAGTCAAAACATTACCACATGTGATTGTCGGCGTCTTGTTGTGGCCCTGGCTGGTGTTCACAATTTTTGAGGAGAGGAAACAGCACTTAGCGGCATTGCGAAAACTGAAGCCAACAGTAAGGCATGCAGTATTGCGAAAACTGAAGGGAAAACAAAAGCGATAAGTGAAAAGTTGAGGTGAACCAATTGGACAAGGACACTTACGCCGCAGGCGACTAACCAACCAATCGTTTGCGATCGACTGGCTCAACTCCACATTATCCATATTTTGATACCTGCTATAATCTCAGACCACATAAAGCGTTTGATATCAAACGGGTACCCCAACACAGCATGCTTCAATCAAAGCATTTAATTCTTTGCGTATTTTTTGAGTCGGATCGGCTTTCAGTGCTAAGGGGATCACAATAAGAATTGCAATCGCCATGATGAGCCAAACTTTGCGATAATCCCCATACGAGTCATAATACATGCCGGTGAGAAAAGGACCCGTCATCGTTCCTAAGATCATAATGGCCATGATCGCTCCCTGAATTGTTCCAAAGGCTTTTCGACCGAAGCATTCGGCCTGAAGGGTTAGTCTGAGAGTGATGACACCCCCATATCCCGGGCCAAAAAGCATGATGAATAGCATCGCCTGCCATAGAGTCTGCATCCTAAATAGAATAAGGAGGCCCAGTGTCTGCATCAGTAATCCAAGGGCCAGAAGGTATTTACTATTTACTCTATGCGTGAGTGTACCAAATCCAAATCTACCGGCGATACTAATGAATACAAGAAGGGAGGCCACAAGACTGGCAATTTGGCGATTGAAATCCATGTTTATAAGATAAGGCATGATGTGAACGAACACTGCGTGTACACTGCCGCCTGATATCGTCATCGTTACGGCAAGTATCCAAAACACATGTGTTTTCATTGCTTCACGGGCACTATATTCTTGGGAGCCTCTCTCTTCCTTTTTGTCAACCCACTCCGGGGTTCTCAAGGGTGGCTTTAGCGAGGTCCTGCCATCAGGGCTTAAGCCGTAAGGTTCAGGGCTATGCCTTACCATCAGAGAGCAGGGGATACCGATCACCCACATTCCAATCCCAATGATGACCATCGTCATTCGCCATCCGCAGCACCCTATGAGCCAGTTCACAAAATAAATGAGCATGCCACCCATACCGATGGCAGTAGAAAGAAGTCCTAATGCTTTTCCCCTTTGTTTCACAAACCAGTTCGTCACAGCAGCCCACCCGGGAATGGGGAAAAGAAGACTTGAACCCACCGAAAGAAATACAAAAAGCAAATAGAAGCTCCACAACGATTGTATCCGACTAAGAAAAATAAACCCCAATCCACTCAATATGCTTCCGAGAAAAAGCAAACGTCGTGCGCCGTACCTGTCAACAGCCAAACCTACGAGTGGAGAAGCGATACCTCCCTCAATGCCTCTTAATGAGGCCGCAAAGGACGTGGCAGCATAACTCCAGCCAAATTCTTCAACAATGGGGTTGAAAAATGCTGTGAAGCTATAAAAGAACGTTCCCGCGCCCCACAGATGAATCAAACTGGTGGCCAGAACAACCCACCATCCATAAAAGACCTTGTACATTGATGTAACCCATAATGTTTGCCTCTTATTGGGCAAACAGTACCAGAATTTATGATTTCGATCCTCTTTATCACAGATAAGGTTTGAATGTGTTATCGGAAGTTCAATTCATGAACGGGCTTTAGCATCTTTGGAATGGCAGTATCACAACTTGATTTGGCATATAAAGATACCCCAGAAAATACCGATTTAAGAATCATGAGGACGGGTAACACAACCAGGGGGCCAAGTCAATGGGCTTTTTCTGAGATTCGGGAGTATTGGCCTCTATATTAACGAGCCGGAAAGTAATTTTTTGTTAAAGGGCATTGTTTAAAAAGCTGGCCATAGCCTTATATTCTGTCTGAACCCCATAATCCTCTATCATCACACCTTCCCAGGGTTCGGTGTCGCAATTTTTTCAACCACTTCTCGAATACAATCCAGGGCCTCTTCGATCTGGGCACGCGAAACGTCTAAATGTGTGACGCCACGCAAAACGAACTCACCTATGATTGAGAAACGGATTCCGTGTGGTATCAATGATTCGTTAAAAGCGCTTCCAGTGATACCGAGCCCGGCAACATCGAAAAAGACCAGGTTTGTCTCCACGGGTTCAACTGTAATGCCGTCAATCTCGGCCAGGCCCCGGGCCAGAATTTGTGCATTCTCATGGTCCTCGGTCAGGCGTTCAACATGATGTTTGAGAGCATAAACCCCCATATTTGACGTCTGTTCAATTAAGACCACTCGTGAGCGGGGAAAATGATTTTCCGCCGGGCGAATGGCAGCCTCAACCTGACTCCCGGTAAAAATGCCGCGTCTCCCCTCAATAGGGTACATTGTGGCTCCACTGAGGGCAGCCGGGCCACCTGCTTCATAATGCCGGGTATGAGCCGTATGGTCCATAATAATTTCGTCTCCAGGCCGACAATAGACCCTAAAGGCAATCTGATTACACATAGTGCCTGAGGGTACAAAAATGGCGTCTTCCTTGTCCAGGAGTTCGCAGACCATATCTACCAGCATATTCACAGTCGGGTCTTCGCGTTGTTGCTCATCTCCGACTTCGGCTCCGCACATGAATTCTCGCATTTTTTGAGTAGGTTTTGTGATGGTGTCACTGTAAAGATCAATGCGTATGTTGTTCATGTAATGCTCCTTTAAATTCTATTTCGAGTTTGCGGCTGCGTGAGCATTGATAAATTGATCAATTGCCTTGTTTACCTCGGTTCTAATGTTTTGACCAAAATTTACCCCAAAGCGAGTGTTTGACCAGGTTGCAATGCCATGTATCCTGTTTCTGGGTTTTCTCTCCAAATACACATTCTGGCGTAACTTAATGAGGATAGAAATCAAGTAAAACTCAGAGCCTTTGGTAGTGAAGGCTCTCATAGTGCCAACCGTCAAAGTGATAAAGGGAACCCCAGGCACCTTTAGGCTTTTCTCTTCAGACAGCACTTTGATCCCTGCCATCTCAAGACTGGTTTCGAAATCCTTTTGTATTTTCTCCCGGGTCAACCCATACTGTTCAACCTCCGGGTCTATATCGTGGACGATAACATGAAGCGCATTTATGCCGCGCAGGGTTTCTTGCTCATTTTTCCCATCAAAAGCAAATACGAAAGCAGGCAGGCTTATTACAGTAATAACTACAGCAACCAACAATGCCTGATGTTTTTTGTTTGGCATTTGTTATATCCTCCTTTTCGCAAGGAGGCTTACAGCGTTATACCACCGGAATCTGTCTGTAAAAAAGTCAGGGAAATTTTCCAGAAATGATTACGTTTTCTTTTCCTGCTCATCTTTCCACACAGAATATCTACTCATATAATCATCTACCACCTTCTTTGAATCAAGCGATAGATACTCTGCATAGCTGATGATAAAACCCCTTGTATAAGCCTCAGGTGGAAGGGCTTCAAAATTTTCAAGCTCTATGTCATTGAGATACTGGGTTTGTACCCTGGTTGAAAGGGCAATATCCTGCAGGTCAATGTTAAGCCTTTCCCTTATTTTCCGTAATGCCTGTCCGGTAAAAGTTGTAAGCTCCACTGACGTTTGTTCATAGTTTTTCATTTCAGGCCGTGAGCTCATCTCATTTTCAAGTGTATCTTCCTCTTTCTCGAATGAAACCAATAAGCCCTGGTATGCTTCTTCAATTTGACGGAGGATCTGTCTTTTTACTTCTGCTGAAATTTCGTCTTCAATAGGTAATGTTACAATAGATTCCCTTGAATACAATACCTTCAGGTGTTGATATGCCTTCCTGATCTCTGATAATGATGCACCAGGGGGAAGTTCAAGGGTCTCAAGGTATTTGCTGTAATTTTTTCCGCTCATAGCGTTGTATAATGTCTCTTCCTTCTAAAAGGTTCTCTGTCAGCCTTTCGATCTCTTTTGCACAACGTGAGGCCGGATAGGCCTGCATATAAGACTGCCTTTTGTTTATGCATCTGGAAATAACAGGATCAAATTCAATGTATCCAACATAACTGGAATTAAGGCCAAAATATTTTTTGCAAATGCTTTTAACTGAATTTCCAATCATTATCTCTTGACTCGTATTTATCCTGTTTAAAATGATATAAGCCTTGAAATCGGACAATTTTGTATTGATGATATTCTCCATTGTCTTTGACAAACCTCTAAGATAGTCAATGAGTTGAGTGAAATTCTTTATATCATGTTCTGCCCTGTTTTTCCACGCATTCTGGACCACATCTCTCAGGCCATGGCTTCCAAGGGAATTTATCAACTGTCTGAAGAAAGCATTTTTTAAAAAAAAATACAAATTTTCGATAGCAATTATTTCGGGAATAATCACCACTATCATCTTATCTGCAAGGAGAAATGTGTCTATGGTATTAAAGTGCGCACCAGCGCCAAGGTCAATAAGGACATAATCTGCATTGAGCTGCTTAATATGCCTGAACAGTTTGAGCTTCTGTGTATATTTAATACCGTCAGGGGATAGAGAATGGATCGCGCCTATCAATAGCCCCATGTTTTTTATCCCACTATCAACAACAAGATCAGATAGCGATATCTTTTTCTCAAAAAAATTCGTCAAGGAAATCCCTGGCTTATTAATACCAAGGAATGTGTGCAGATTGGCGCCTCCAAGATCAGCATCAATCAGGATAACTCTTTTGCCTTGCAGGGCAAGGCAGATCCCCACACTGCTTAATACGAAGCTCTTTCCCGTGCCTCCCTTACCTCCACCAATCGTCCAGATCTCAGGGCTTCGTTCATTAATTGCTTTCATAATCATTTATGGATGGGCTCTAGGAGGCTGCCTGAGAATGAGATATTTTTTCCAAAATCAAGGAAGGCGAAAATTATAACCACAGGAATACATCGAAGTATTTCGAGGATTATAATTTGAGCCTGACGCAGAGATTGGGGAAAATAGCTATTCTCGGACAGCCTCCTATCTATTCCCATTCGATCGTGCTTGGGGGTTTGGAGGAAATATCGTAAACTACACGGTTTACCCCTTTTACACTGTTAATTATCCTGTTTGACATCCTTGCCTGCACTTCATAGGGGATTCTTGTCCAGTCAGCAGTCATTGCATCCAGGCTGTCCACCACACGAATGGCAATCACATTTTCATAAGTCCTCTCATCCCCCATCACACCCACCGTCCTCACGGGAAGAAGGACTGCAAAAGACTGCCAGACCTTTTCATAAAGGCCGGCTTTCGTGATTTCTTCCAGAACAATAACATCAGCAGATCTCAATATCTCAAGCCGATCACGGGTCACCTCACCCAGGATCCTGACCGCCAGGCCAGGGCCCGGAAAGGGCTGGCGGATCACCATTTCTCTGGGAAGACCAAGTTCCACGCCCACTTGGCGTACCTCATCCTTGAACAATTCTCTCAGGGGCTCAATGAGTTTCAATTTCATGGTTTCAGGCAGCCCTCCGACGTTATGGTGACTCTTTATGGTCGCCGAAGGCCCTTTAAAAGAAACACTTTCAATAACATCCGGATAAAGAGTGCCCTGAGCCAGATATTTTGCGTCGCCCAGTTCCTTTGCCTTCTGTTCAAAGACCCCGATAAACTCCCGCCCAATGATTTTTCTCTTTTCCTCAGGATCTCTAATTCCCTTGAGGCAGCTAAGAAAACGCTCTGAAGCGTCTATCAGGTGCAGGTCCATGCCATAATACTCCTGGAAGACCTCCATAACATCCTTCACTTCTCCTCTCCTGAGAAGGCCATTATCCACAAAAATACAGGACAGATGGTCTCCGATGGCCTTGTGAAGTAAAACCGCCGTCACAGAGGAGTCGACCCCGCCCGAAAGCCCGCAGATTACCCTGTCTTCCCCGATCCTTTCTCTCTGTTTCCTGATGGTTCTACGGACAAAAGAGGCCATGGTCCAGGAGGGTTCACATCCACATATTTTAAAAAGAAAATTTTTGAGAATTCTGTGACCTTCCGGCGTGTGGGCCACCTCAGGATGAAATTGAACCCCAAAAAATTTCCGTGACGCGTCTGCCATTGCCGCAATTGGGCTGTTTTTGCTGCTCGCAAGCGCCACAAAGCCTTCGGGTATTCGGTCAATACGGTCTCCATGGCTCATCCATACTGTTTCCTGGTCCGATATTCCAAATCCATAGAACAGGTCTCTGTTATCTTCAATGGTCATCGCGGCATTGCCATACTCCCTGTCCGTGGCCTTTGCAACAATACCTCTTAGCAAATGAGTTAGGAATTGCATCCCGTAACAGATGCCCAGGATAGGGACCTTCAGGTCAAGAATTTGCCGGTCAACCTTAGGGGCATTTATCTCATATATGCTGGAAGGCCCGCCCGAAAGTATGATACCTATTGGGGAAAAGGTCTTTATTTTTTCAATGCTTATGTTGAATGGATGAATTTCACAATAAACCTGTGCTTCTCGAACCCTTCTGGCAATAAGCTGGGTGTACTGGGACCCAAAATCTAAAATGAGTATTTTCTGGCTGTAAAAGCTACCTGACATCAATCCGATTCCACCTCCCAAATTTTTCGGCCTGTGCGGTTAGATGTAACTCAGTGAAGTTTATAGCGTTAGAAATCTAACCGAACAGGTCGAAATTTTTCAAGCTATGCATTATCATAGCGTGTCTGTGCAAAAAACGGGCCTACTCCACCCTGTAATTTGGCGCCTCTTTGATGATGATTACATCATGCACATGGCTCTCCCTGAGCCCTGCAGGCGTAATCTGCACAAAGTCAGGTTTGGTCTGAAGCGCTTCAATATCGGCACATCCAAGATAGCCCATGCCGGCCTTCACCCCGCCAACAAGCTGGTAAACCGTGTCCGCCAACGGTCCACGATAGGGTACCCGGCCTACAATGCCTTCCGGAACTAATTTCTTCTCCAGGTCAGCATCCTCTTGAAAATAGCGGTCTTTGCTTCCATCTTTCATGGCCTCCAGCGAACCCATGCCCCTGTAAACCTTGTAGGATCTACCTTGAAACAGGATTGTCTCACCCGGACTTTCCCCTGTTCCTGCAAGCAGGCTTCCGATCATGACAGAATCGGCACCACCAGCCAGTGCCTTGGTGATATCTCCGGAGTACTTGATCCCCCCGTCTGCCATAACAGGAATCCCGGATTTTTTTGCTTCAGCAGCACAGCCCATTATGGCCGTCAACTGAGGAACGCCTACACCCGCCACGACCCGTGTAGTACAGATAGATCCCGGGCCAACGCCGATCTTCACTGCATCGACCCCTGCCTCGATAAGGGCTTTCGTCCCTTCAGCCGTGGCTACATTTCCCGCAGCCAGCTCCAGATCGGGGAATTCTCTTTTTATTTTTTTAACTGCCTGCACCACTTTGTCCGAGTGCCCGTGGGCCGTATCAACCACCACCAGATCCACATTGGCGGCCATGAGTCTTTCAAGCCTTTTCTCCTCATCCGGTCCAATTCCCACAGCAGCACCTACGCGCAGACGGCCCAATTCATCCTTACATGAATGCGGATATTTTTTTATCTTCTCTATATCCTTGATGGTGATAAGGCCCTGTAATCTGCCGTTATCATCCACTACCAAAAGCTTTTCTATCCGTCTCTTATGCAGGATAGCCTTTGATTCCTCCAGTGTGATTCCCACTTTTGCTGTGGCGAGATTTTCTTTGGTCATTACTGCCTCGACCTTTTGATCCAGATTTGTTTCAAATCTCAGGTCCCGGTTGGTGATGATCCCCACCAGATTTCCGTTTTTCACAACGGGCACCCCTGAAATTCTGTACTTTTTCATGATATCCAGAACTTCATAGATTTTATGGTCAGGCTCAATGGTAATGGGATCGACAATCATTCCACTTTCAGATTTTTTGACTTTTTCAACCTGCAGAGCCTGTTGTTCCATGCCCATGTTTTTGTGAATAATCCCTATCCCCCCCTGCCTTGCCATTGTAATGGCGGTCTCCGATTCAGTAACGGTGTCCATGGCAGCGCTGACAATGGGGATATTCATTGTGATATTCCGTGAAAGTCTTGTCTTAACATCCACCTGATTTGGCAATACTGAAGACTGCGCCGGAACCAAAATAAGATCATCAAAAGTGTAACCAAACGAAATATTTTTTCTAATCATTTTTTCCTCCTTCTGAACTCTCGACAGAGGTGCCCTCTAACAGAACTGACAGACTGACCTCTATTTGAAGTGACTTGAAAAAGTACAGGATTCTTATGACTGTAAGGCACCCGAGAAAAATCACGTCTGCCCTGCCTTTGTCCAATCCCGGGAGTTTCAATCCTGGACACGTGACATTACGGGCGAAGATATCAGAGTAAGTGATGTTTTTCAAGTAATCTGTCGTCCGCCCCTATTGTGTCCCAACGTAAATCGGTCTGAAATATTTTTCATCTCTCGTAAGCGCTTCATCAATCAACCCCAACATCCTGCCCCTGTCATCAGGCATCCTTCCATTGAGGTTTACATAGTTCGTGTAATGGTCACTGAAAATTTCCGATATCACGTCCAGTGCCTCGATAATTTTTCTGGTTTCATTCAGCACATCGTGGGCGGAGAGCATTTTAAATTGCCCTTTCTCGATCTGATGTAGAAGTAATGTATTGGTTTTGGGAAGAAATGTGCGTAAACGAATAAAGTCCGGGTTGATTGAATTTAACACCCGTGCTGTCGCATCAGCGTGCTCTAAGGTCCTGTCTTTACCACCAATTCCGAGGATCACATATTCACTTAACTCAATCCCTGCTTCTCGCACCCATAGCCCGGCCTGAATCTGTTCAGACGAATTTGTGCCTTTTTTTATGCGCCGCAATACCTCATCGTCCCCGCTTTCAAGTCCTACGTGAATACGCGACAACCCGCTATGCCTTAGCCTGATAAGATTTGCCAATCCTTTCTTACAGATATACCTTGATGAGCCGTATGTGGTTATCCTTTTCAGGCTCGGGAAAAGAGATCTTGCATAGGTACAGATTTCTACCAGTTCGTCTGTGGGCATTGCAATGGTGTTACCGGCAGGGAAGAAGAGTGTTTGAACCTTTTGGCCGTATATTTTTTTGGCCTGATCCAAATCTTCTTTAATTTCTTTGACAGGCCGCACCTTGAACCGGGGTCCCTTCTTGTAAACCATACAAAAGGTGCATTTATTGTGAGGACAACCAATGGTTGCCTGAATCAAGAGGCTATCCGCTTCGCTGGGAGGTCGGTAAATGGGGCCTTCATAACGCATTTTGGGTGAAAAGGGGACCTTTATTGAATTCTTTATCCTGTGGCTATATACAGGATGAGACTTTCTGCATAAAAAATGCCAAACAATTTGATTTACCCGTGTTTATCAGACATTCACAGGCCTGTCAATTGATGAACTTTTTTGGGCGGGAGCTTGGTCATAATTCTGTCAAAACCTGCTTGACATTTGAATCCATTTTCCGATAAAAGACCATCACATGCTATATTCCACATTCAATGGATCTTACCCTAGATCAGCGAAGGGAAACAAATATGGAACTGAAAACTGAAAAAACCGTTGCATATTGTCTTGCAGCCATACTCCTGGTGGTGGGGGTGGTGTGCTATGCAGCTTTTCCACAGAAAAAGCCAGAAGACCCCATAAGGATTATGCTTAAAAGCGCAGGAGGAACTGTACTGTTCGACCATAAGGAACATGCTTCAGAGGATGGATACGGCCTCGATTGCACCGAATGTCACCATATGTGGGAAAATGATGGAACCAAACCCGAGGCATGCACCGAATGTCATACGGCTGAGGCCGAGGACGACATGCCAAAGTTATCAGATGCATTTCATAAGCAATGTATATCTTGCCACGAAGATGACGGGACTGCCCCGGTTGAGTGCTCGGTGTGCCATGCTTTCTAACCCGTGGAGTAAAAAAAAGAATTCAGGCCCAGAGGGTGTTTGTAGGAGGTAAACATGATAAAGAGACCGTTTTTCAGTTTGGGAAAGCCTAAGCTGAAATATCCGGTAGATGATACTCAAGAACAAGATGTAATTAGGGTTATTCCCCTCCCAGACAGAGTTACGTTCTTTCTGGAAGACCCTTATGAGAGGAATGAAGGTTTTTTAATAAAGCCAGGCGATAAGATTAAGACTGGACAGAAGCTGAAGCTCACAGAAGATGATAAGGACTATGTCATCTCATCGGTCACGGGGACAATTGCCGATATTTCTCAGTATAGGGGTTATCTGGGCAAAACCTATGCTGCAATTTCTATTGACACAGGCGATGAGGAGCAATGGGATGACAAATTCAAAGAGGGTTGCCAGAAACCCACTCTTGAAAACTCCCTTGAATTCCTGGGCTGTCTCCCCGGTGACACTGGTTTTATACCCATTTTGGATACCCATCCTCCTTTAAATACAATAATAATAAATGGCCTTGACAAGGACATTTTGGTCTCAACAAATCAGCTCATAGTGCAAACCGAAACTGATAGCCTGAAAACCGGTATTGAATATCTAAGGGAAATCACTGGTGCAGGCGAGATTATGATTGCCGTGTCCCCTGAATTAGCCTCCCAGGCCGGGGAAATCGATGTCGACGTAAAGGTGATTGAACCAAGCTATCCGAACACACTACCAGAAATAATTATGAAGAGCATTCTGGGTAAGACCCCACCTGCGGATGAAACCTGGGAACAGATAGGGGTTGGATTAATAAATGCCGAAGCAGTTGTGGCGATTTCAAACGCCTTCACCAAAGGACAGATCCCGGTCAGTAAATTGCTGACTGTCATCAATAAAGATAACACGACGGTCCACGTGAGGGCAAGGGTTGGCACTCATGTAAAGGAAATCCTGGCCGCCCTGGATATTGAGACGTACCACGGCGATCAGCTTGTCTTGGGCGGCCCCATGACCGGTCATGCCCTGTATTCCGAAGATCTGCCCATTTTGGCCGACACAGACGCTATTATGGTCCATGACAAGGATAATGTTGTGTTGCCTTCTGACTGTCACTGTATTAACTGCGGAGAATGCGTGAGGGCCTGCCCGGCCAGGATTCCCGTTAACATGCTTATCCGGGTCCTGGAAAACGACCTTTATGAGGAGGCAGCCAAAGAATATGATCTCCTATCTTGTATCGAATGTGGGCTTTGCAGCTATGTATGTCCAGCGCGAATTCCTATATTTCATTACATCATGCTTGGCAAGTACGAGCTTGCACGGATAGAGACTGTGGAGGAATCCAATGCCTGACGAGAAGTTATTTATTGGTTCACACGCACCTTATTGGCACAATGGAAGCAGCATATCAGCAAAAAGCTATGATACCATGCTGGCCGCCCTCCCTGCGGTGGTCCTGGGCATCTCGCAATACGGCGCTCCAGCACTTGGGGTCTTGGCGCTTTCCGTATCTTGTGCCATGATCTGGGAGCTTATCATGAATGTCGCGATGAAACGACCTGCAAGCATAGGGGATGGAAATGCCGCAGTTATTGGGCTTTTATTTGCTATGCTAATGCCCGCCACAGCGCCATGGTGGGCTGTAGTTGTGGGAACATTTGTGGCGGTTGTCATAGGAAAACAGATATTTGGTGGTATAGGCTGTAATCCTCTCAATCCGGCCCTGGTGGCAATTGCCATATTGATGCTCTCCTGGGAGAGTATGATGGATTTTAACGACGCCCTCGTAAACTACGATTTCGGTTTTAATATGATATATCCGCTGGCTGCGATTAAGAGTTTTGGAGCGTCAGCCGTTTCAGATTACAATACGGTCGGCCTGCTCATGGGTCAGCAACCCGGCGGTATAGGGACGACCTTTGGGCTTGGTTTAATTATTGGCGGGCTGTATTTAATACTGCGCGGTCATATTAGGTGGGAGATATCCCTGTCATTTCTTGCATCTGTTTTTGTGACTGCTCTTCTCTTTAATCTTTCCGACCCTGACAAATATGCTAACCCCGTATTTCATTTATTGACCGGCTATACCCTGATCGGCGCATTTTTCCTTGCTACTGAGGACTCTTCTTCACCTGTTAACTTTTTTCCAATGCTGCTTTACGGGGCTTTTGCCGGTATTTTGACGGTCCTTATCCGCAATATAGGGGCCTTTGTGGATGGCGTAGTGTTTGCCATTCTCATGATGAATGTGGCCAACCCACTTTTAGACAAGATCAGACCAAAAGCAATGGGAAAGGGAATCAAGCATGCGTGAAATGATAAGACTCCTTGTGGTTATTGCCGTTTTCAGCGCTGTTTCAGGAGGCCTGCTGGCAGTTGTTCAAAAGGGAACTAAGGACCGGATTGAGTACCAGCAACTAAAATTTGTTAAGGGTCCGACTATTCACCATATTCTGGAAGGTTCCTCTAATGATCCCCTTGTTGACCGTTTCAAGCTACCCGATGGGAAGGAAGAGAGAAATTTTTTCGTGGGTGTATTTGATGGCAAGGCAGATGTCGTTGCCTTTGAAGTTTTTGGAAAGGGTTTTGGCGGTGATATCGGCGTTATGGTTGCTGTTAACGTGGAAAACGATGAAATCGTTGGAATAGGGGTCACAACCCATAGTGAGACGCCCGGCGTGGGATCAAGGGCAAAGACCGATCCCTCATTAAGTGAGCAATTCAAGGGTCTACCCATTAAAGAGCCTTTCAAGGTAAAGGCAGATGGTGGACAGATTGATGCCATTAGTGGGGCCACTGTTACATCGCGTGGCGTGTGTGGTGCTGTTGTTGGTTCAGGGGAAATATATATGCGGCTGAAAAAAGATATCATAGAAAAATTAAAGGCATTCAAGGCATAGGGAGATGATGTTATATGGCAAAGACTGTTGTTCAGGAATTTACCAAGGGGCTGTGGGCTGAAATTCCACCGTTTCGGATTGTCCTCGGTCTATGTCCGACTTTGGCCGTAACAAAAAGCGTTGAAAACGGTATCGGAATGGGCATAGCATTAACTTTTGTTTTAGTATGCTCTAATGTTGTTATATCATTACTGAGGAATATCATACCAAAGCAGGTAAGGATAGCTTGCTTCATAGTTGTCATAGCGACGTTTGTGACTGTGGTAGAATTAGTGATGCAGGCGTATACTTACCCCCTGTTCCTAAAGCTTGGGATCTTTATCCCCCTTATTGTTGTAAATTGCATACTCCTTGGTCGAGCCGAGGCGTTCGCCGCAAAGAACGGAGTCATCTCCTCTTTTGCAGACGGCCTGGGAATTGGAATAGGATTTACTCTTTCACTGACCGCCCTTTCCATAATCCGGGAGGTCCTCGGTAGTGGCACTTTTTACAACATCCCTGTCTTTGGACCTTCCTTTAAACCTTTTTCCTTTATGATACAGGCTCCCGGTGCTTTTGTTTGCCTCGGTCTTATGCTCTGTGTAATGAACATGCTTGGCAAAAAATAAGATTTGATATTAATGACTTACCGGGAAGGAGAAAAAAATGAGTGACTATACTTTATTGGCAGTTAGCTGTATATTTGTCAACAACATCCTCTTGATGCAGTATCTCGGAAACTGTCCCTTCCTTGGCGTATCTAAGCGGATGGAGACCGCTATAGGCATGGGTATGGCGGTTGTCTTTGTGTTGGTCCTGGCAGGGGCCATAACCTGGATAACGGAAAACCTGGTGCTGAAACCGTTTGGATTTGAATATTTGAGGACCCTGGCCTTCATTCTGGTAATTGCAGCCCTGGTCCAATTTGTTGAAATGTTTTTAAAAAAGAGCATACCTGCTCTTTATGCCGGTCTTGGAATATTTTTACCGCTGATCACGACAAACTGTGCGGTTATGGGTGTGTGCCTTATAAATATTAAGGAAGAGTACACGTTTGTACAGACTCTGGTTTCGTCTTTTACCTATGCAATCGGCTTCGGATTAGCCCTGGTCCTGTTTGCGGGTGTTCGTGAACGGATTCTTTTGGCAAGGGTACCAAAACCTCTACAGGATACCTCTATCGGTCTTGTAGGGGCAGGAATGATGTCTCTTGCTTTTTTCGCATTTAAGGGGATGGCCTAGGAGGAATAACATGTTAGGTGGTATTTTGGTCATGGGAGGACTGGGGGTGTTTATCGGTGTGGGACTGGCATTGGCGTCCAAGATATTTTATGTATATGTTGATCCCAAAATTGAAGCCATAGATGAAGCATTGCCAGGTGCCAATTGTGGTGGATGTGGATATCCCGGATGTACAGCAAATGCTGTGGCCATTGTTGAAGGAAAATCCGCCCCCTCCTCGTGTGTTGTCGCACCCCCTGAAAC
>MVDB01000195.1 GCA_002050025.1 Desulfobacteraceae bacterium 4484_190.2 | reverse complement strand
CGGAGAAAAGCGGTTCTCGCCTTCTGATCATATTTAGTGAGGACGAATTTGATCTGGGCAATGTCTCTGGCTGCAAAAGCGTAGCGAACCCGAGCTAAATCAATGATAAAGACTTCAAATTTTTTATCTACTATCAAATTGGAAGAAATAAATCCGCCTGTAGTCAAGCGTGGTTTCGGGAACCATGCACCCAACGGCTGTTCATTAAGCCATTTTGATATTATAGTCGAGGTCTTTTTGTTGCGTTTACTATAGCTGCTTAATTGATTGTGAATCTTGTTTCGGAATTTAATCCATGCCACAATACTCCCCGGCCATCTAAACTCCCCTGGCCACCCGTATTGCCAGCAGGTAAGTTGATGCATACGTGCCAGCATTTGTCCCAAACGAGTAGCAGCAGTCTCGGAATCCGGAACATCATTAAAAAATTGTCCTGCTATATAGGTCTCTACAATAAAGAAAAAACCGTAATCCCTTTTCACTGATGACCGCCAGTCTTGGTATACAATTTCCGGGACGTTAAAACCATGCTGCAGTAATAATTCATGTCCTGTAACGCGGCGCCTCATTGCTCTTTTGTCGGTTTCTCCTCGGAGTATCAACGGGGTTGATTGTAAACCTTCTATGAAATAAACGTGACTGGATCTCCCAAATTCCGCCGGTCTGATGGTAACCGGCCCTTTTTGTTTGAGTGCAGGTAGCAATTCATTGATTACATATTTTTGAACTATCGGCAGAGCCTGTTGCCGACTACTATGTATAGGTATCAATTTTCCCATAGCATGCTGCAAGGTTACTTTCTTTGGATCTATATTTAGCTGTAGTTGAACCAATCAGCGGCCACGGCCTGTATTTTCACGGCAAAAACAATATTCACAGTACTACATTACGTTTCAACCAATCATATCCCAACTTAAAGGCGTTCCCTTCCTAACAGATCGATTAACTTTTTTCCCCAGAATTTGCTGGTAATATTTAGGCGGCAAGCCTCCAGCCGGCCTAATGGGACGCATGTTTTCAGGCGTTAAAACTGTCCCTGCATCAATATCAGCTGTTACATAAATTGAACGGCGGAAAACCAGGGATTTACACTCAGGCCGTGTTGGACCATATTGGACTCTTCCCAGCGATTGCCAGGCCCTTTTTGTTTCTTCAACAAGCTGTTTCAATTCGGCCGGTTCAATTGAAAAAGGAGCGTCCACGCCGCCGTCTGCCCTACTCAGAGTAAAGTGTTTTTCAATAACAGTGGCGCCCATGGCTACTGCAGCAAGAGCAACACCTATTCCCACAGTATGATCTGAAATTCCCACTTCACAGTTGAAAAGGGTGCGCATATGGGAAATGGTTCTAAGATTGCTGTCATTGGGTGAAGCTGGATAGGTACTTGTACACTTCAACAGTATTATGTCATTGCAACCGCAGGTTCTTGCTGCCTGTACCGCCTCGTCGAGTTCACCCGCAGTAGCCATACCGGTTGACATAATAACAGGTTTCCCTGTCGCCGCTATTCTTTCAATAAGAGGAAGGGTATCAGCTGTGTATGTCTGAAGTTTCAATGCATGTGCACCAGCTCTTGCCGCTGCCTCTACTATATCCAAGGCCCGTTCCAGAGACCGGTTATGATTGCCGGACATCTCGGCAATGATAAATGGCCTGTATCCCTGCCCTATGTGGCGGTCGCCTATTATTATCTTTTCCCCAGGATATTGTGAATTGCCCGGGTCGTTACGTTCATTATGTCTGTTCATGACCAAATTTTGTTCTGTATCGTGTGGCGTCCTCATCCAAGTATATTTTGATAATTTTTATGTCTTGCGAATACTGTATATGAAAACACTGCACTTTTCAGTAAACCCTGCCGCACTGAATGCGCGGCGGGCTGCATTGTTGTGCGGTAGGACTTCAGCTCTTATAGTGTTGACCTGAGGTGCATTTATGCTAAGCCATGTAGTCCCTGCCTTGATTATGGAAACCCCGAGACCCTGTCCATGAAAACCTGGCACCATATAAACAGAAATGACAGCTTCATCTCCATTAATGTCAAACCGTAATACTCCTATGGCATATCTGCCTTTTTCAGCCACAAGCAGTATCCTGTCATCATCAGCAATGCACTTCTTGAACCATCTTTCATGTTCATGAGCAGGGATTGCTGTATTGGAAAAAGAAAATTTTCTGTTTTCCAATGCATTTCTCCATTCCAGAATCTTGCTGCTGTCACTTTCCACAGCTTGTCTCAGTGATATCTCTCCATCTGTAAGCATTCGTGCAACCCTTATTGCTCCCAAACCGTCTACAAGCCGGGCCGCTTTCTGAGCCTGATATCTGCGCAGCCATTCAGACCGAAGCATCAAAGCTACAGCATGAAGATAATCATCGCTGGAAATTTCGGAAGCTCGCCCTAAGTAAAGGATGTAGCCGTCTCTGGCAAGCGGTTCTGCAAGAGAAACCTGGTTATCAGCGATACTTACCACAATACCGGGAGTTTTCAGACAAAAACGTTCCCATGTGGTACTTCCCCCGGCCCCTACCATCAGGTTGCTTGCAGCAATCATAGAGGCCATGTCACTAATCTGGCAGAAATATCTGCACCAAGGCCTGTTTTTGCAAAGTTGTGCGACCTCTTTCCTCTTAGGATTTCCTTTCCCTGTAACTACATTTATTAAAAGTTTGTCCGCAAGAGGATCCAGAGATTTAAGGACACGGCTTGTTTCGTTTACAGGATCTGTTCCCCCAAAGAAAAGCAGAACCTGAAAATTGCCGACTGCAGACTCCTTAGGCCTGCTTTCCAAATCCAACCTGAGTCTGCGAAATGTAGCATCAAGCAGTGCATAACGGGGGCCGAGCATAAAAATTGTATGGTCAGGCACTAAATTGTGGTAACGACTCTGAGCCCTGCATCCATGATAATTCTGATCCAGTAGAAAATCACAGTCATGGCGTCGGTCAGCGAGATCATCTATCACCATGATTTTGCGTACGGCAGGACGCAGGATTGATTCCCATGTGACGTCAAGGTCATAGTGGTCCACAATTAGCCAGTCAGGCCGAATTCCCAACTCTTTAATAATGTCTGATGTTGAGTATGCGTCAATTTTTTGATCTATCGGTCTACGCGCCTGTATCCATGACACCGGAAATTTGCGTTCAGACAAAAAGACCTTACTGTTTTTTCCCCCGACTCTGCATATGAAATGAACACTTGCCCCCATATCTGCAAGCGCGGAGGCAAGCGCGAGGCAACGACACATATGACCGGTGCCAATTTCTACAGATGCATCAACCCTTATGACAACCTGCATTACCTACCCGTCTCTTTCTGCTCCACTCCTGCATTGAGTTTTAAAAGTTCAGGCTGGGTACACATCAGTTCCAGCACGTCATCGGTTGAAAAAAATGCATCTTTATAGTAAAGGTTATCATATATAGTCCTTATAAGTTCCCAGTCTTCATACGTGTCCAGAGTCCAGCGGTAACCGGACAAATCCTGAGAATTGCTAAAATTTTGTACAGAAAAAAAATCCGGGTGTCGGTAAATATAGGGGGTAACATGCTCCCGTTCAGCAGGTGACACTGCACTCCGCCAGGCCTTCTCCAGCGCAACAAATGAAAACACTTCTGTATCAAGCCCCCTGGGAAATGTCCGCGCCAGCGTATTGCTGAGATAATCCAGTGTTGGTTGCCGTTCCATGAATGCTTTGACAATATCATCCGCAATCACAGGGTCAATCAGAGGACAGTCAGAAGTATCAATGGGATTCAAAGTGGAAGCCACGGTAATTTCATCTAACGTGCTGCATTTTTGTACACGGCTTACAACATGTTCAAGTACTGGTCTGCCGGCCAGCATTTTCATTACCTTGCCGGGCAGCCTTGTCGATCCCATGCGGGCCTGAATTATCGCAACCCGTTTCACGAGACCATATCCCTTACTGCAGACAGAACGATATCTATAACCTTCTTTACCTGCATATCACTCATTGACGGATAAAGAGGAATGGTAATGGCATTATTGTAATAGGATTCTGAGCATGGAAAATTGTCAGGCAAGACTGAATAACGGCGCCGGTAGTACGGCTGCTGATAAATGGGAATATAATGAACGTTGACGCCGATATCCCGCGTGCGCAATCTCTGGAAAAACTCCTTGCGATCAAGCCTGCGACACAACAGAACGTAAATATGAAAGGATGATCTGGTACCCGGTTTCTGCACAAGTGGTGCAATCATGGGTTCCTGACTAAACGCTTCATCATACATGCGGGCTATCTTACGCCTGCGTGTCACAAAGTTGTCCAGCTTTTTCAATTGACTCTTGGCGAGCGCAGACTGGATATCTGTCAGGCGATAGTTATAGCCCAGGGACTGCATTTCATACCACCAGGGTCCATGATTTGAGCTCATGCGGGATACATCCCGCGTAATTCCATGACTACGAAGCATACGCAGTTGTTCAGCCAGTGATTCACGGTTTGTGGTAATCACACCTCCCTCCCCTGCCGCTATGTGCTTTACAGGATGCAAGGAAAATATGGTCATGTCACTGTGTGCACATGCTCCAACCCGGTACCAACGTCTCTTGACTCTGTATTCAGCCCCCATAGCATGAGCTGCATCTTCTATGATCACAAGATCATTTTCATTGGCAATGGAGTAAATCGTCTCCATATCGCATGGTTGGCCGGCAAAATGTACAGGGATTATGCCCCGTGTTGATCCGGATATGTTTTGCCTGATCAGGCCCGCATCAATACACGCGGTCTCTGGTTCAACGTCTACAAATACTGGTTCCGCCCCTGTGTAAACAATACTGTTGGCAGTTGCTACAAATGTTATGGGAGTTGTTATAACCTGATCTCCCTGAGCGAAACCTGCCGCTATGGCCGCAAGATGCAGGGCTGCAGTACCGCTTGATACGGCGACTGCATGACGGGCACCACAGTATGCGGCAAACTCTTTTTCAAACTGTTCTACTGCCGGTCCTTGAGTAAGCCAGTCGGACTTCAGTACAGATACAACCGCCCGGATATCTTCCTCGTCAATGGACTGTCTTCCATATGGAATGAAATCATCCTGTTTCATTTATACAGTAAAATTCGGATCCACATGATTCCTAATCAGGATTCTGAGCTCCTCCACGGTCAGCTTGTGCGGATTGGTCAGGCTGTTGTAACTGAAACTGTCATGACATCTTCTGGCATCATGTTCCCTGATAAATTCCTCTTCATCCCAGAATGTCATAGCGGGAAGGATTATAAATCTGTCAGAAATTTCGACAGTATTTCTGGCATCTGATACCGTGATCATCTCCTCGTGCAGTTTTTCACCAGGCCGAATGCCTACCTCTTGCAGGCGGCAGTCAGGAGCAATGGCATGTGCCAGATCTGTAATGGAATAACTTGGAATCTTGGGTACAAATATCTCCCCGCCCCACATGTTTTCCATTGCCTGGAACACAAAATTTACACCCTCATCAAGAGTTATATTAAATCGGGTCATGCGTTTGTCCGTAATAGGCAGTACCCCCTCTTCTCTTTTACGCAGGAAAAAGGGAATTACACTCCCGCGGCTTCCCATGACATTACCGTATCGAACAACGGAAAAACGGATGTCCTTTTTGCCTTTTATGTTATTGGCAGCAACAAAAAGTTTGTCTGAACAGAGCTTAGTTGCGCCATATAGATTGACAGGTCCGGCAGCCTTATCAGTGCTAAGTGCCACAACACGTTTAACTCCGCAGTCAAGTGATGCTTCTATTATATTTTGAGCTCCGAGAATGTTGGTTTTGATACATTCAATAGGATTATATTCAGCAGCCGGCACCTGTTTCAGTGCAGCGGCGTGAATTACCGTATCAATACCGTCAAGTGCTCTGTTAAGGCGATTCCTATCCCTTACATCCCCGATAAAGTAGCGAATCTGAGGATATTTTTCCGGTGTAAATTTTTGGGCCATTTCAAACTGCTTCAGTTCATCCCTGGAAAAGACTACAAGCCTTTTCACTTCAGGATATCTTTCAAGGACGGTTGCAATGAATTTTTTCCCAAAGGACCCAGTGCCACCGGTTACCATAATAGATTTATCTTTCAACAAAACGGTATCCTGTTAAAATGCAAACGCCGATCTGGAAAAAGAAGTCAGTCTCGGCGGTGAATATGAAAAAAAATATCTCTTGTGTTTTCATGTAACGATTTTTCAGGCCATGAAACATTAAAAGTATCTATTCAGCATAGTGGGTATTCCCCATTTATTACTAACCTGCTGCAACCGTGTGGCTTTTTTTGAGACTGGTTCCGAAACTATTCCAAGGTGGCTCGAATCTTGGCTACTATGTTTTCACCATAATCAGTCTCAAAAAGCCACACGGCCTCCGCTTTCCGGCAATATGCTGAATAATTACCAATAAAAAAGTATATATGACAGTGCAAAAAACCTACTGCCGAATGAATCAGACAGTATAATACAAAAGTGATGCTATGTAGAGGTATGACATGAAAAAAAACAGGTTTTTAAAATACTTAATACGTGAGATTCCGACACGCATTCTGCTTTGCAAAGCTGCCTTGGCTAAGAAAAAACTGGATTCCCCAGAATCTCCGCCCTCTGTTACTCTGGTGTTGCTGATAAGTCGTCCTCATGATCTTGATCTCTACCTTGATATTTATATGGAATCCCTTTCAAGGCCGGAAATTGATGTAATCTTCTGGGCACGGCGAAAGGCCCTGAAACATTTTCCCGCCACAAGAAAATTGCTTGAAAAATACAACATCGACATAAATTTTACCGTGGGGCATGGAAATCTCAGAGAGGCTCTGGATAAATTTAAAAAAATAGACGCGCTGATAAATACTGTAGAGTCCTCCATTGCAAAACACAAAGTGGCGTATAGACTTGTACGCTTGGCAAATGCCGCAGGTGTGCTTACATATACGATGCAGCACGGATTTGAAAACGTTGGGTTAACATATATCGATACTGACCTGGGCTCTGGTGTAACATTTGCCGCCCGTAAGGTTTTAACATGGGGCCCTGTTGACAGCCTGCCAGGCAAGCTTGCCTCAGATACTATCAGGAAATGTACAGGTGTCGGTTGCCCCAAGATTTATTTAAGCAGTAAGAAAAAAACAGGGGTAAGCTTGCATTCAACACCTATCATTTCGATTTTCGAAGGACTCCATGTGGATCGTTTTGATAACAGATACATACGGCAGTTTTTCCAAGACTTAAGGGCCATGTCGGATGAATTCATTGATACGCATTTTGTCCTAAAACCACATCCTGGCCTGACAAAGAGAGCTGCTATTCATCAACAGGGTATAGACAGCCTGAAACGGAAAAAAAATGTTGAAGTCTTAGATCCATCGGATCCAGAGGCATGCGTTAGATGGACAACACCAGAACTCCTTGCATCATCCATTGCCGCCTTGACTACTCCATCGACAATAGCCTTGGACGCTGCACTGGCAGGTACACCTGCAGCAGTAATTCGCTATGGGCAGCAAATTCCCTATTATGAACTTTATGCCCCCCTGCCTATGGTAGACAGTACGGATGACTGGCGAAAATTTCTGACTGATGTGCACAACGACAAAGCGTCAATGAAAAAACTGACCTCCGAATTCCTGAAACGCCAGGTGTTGCCTGGAAATGCAGCGAAGAGGATACTTGAGCAAGTGGTGGCTGACTGCATGAAGACCAAGGTGGTTTGCAGTGTTTAGCCCGGACCGATCCTGAAAATGTGTTTCTGTATCTGTTCCACCCTGACGTTTTTGAACCGCCCCCCAAGCAGCATACCAAAATGTTGTAGTTTTGAAGAAATCTCCTCTATGTTCGTACCAGGGAAACGATGGTCGTGGTATTTTATATTATTGCGGTGTCCTGGACGGTACATATTTATCCTCTTCCGTATAGTCCTGACCCTGTTTCTAATCCACCCTTTGCAGAAATTTGACAATGGTGCAGCCTCTGGCCGTCTGTCAAGATAACCAGCTTCAATTAGTACATCTACAATCCTCTCACTGGCAAGTTTTCCATCAAGAGCAGCAA
>MVDB01000026.1 GCA_002050025.1 Desulfobacteraceae bacterium 4484_190.2 | reverse complement strand
ATAGTATCTCCAATCCTGGTTGGCCCCACAAACCTGACGTTATCCATTCCATAAAAGGCCACAATCGCCATTCCCTCAAGTCCCATGAGCCCGGAAGCCACGGAAAGGACTAAGAACCCGTGAGCTATTCGTTCACCGAACGGGCCCTTTTTTGCGAATTCAACGTTTGTATGAAGCTGGTGCCAGTCACCGCTGAAGGCGGCAAATAGAACTATGTCCGACTCTGTAATCGTCCTTCCTTTGGTTACGATTTTCTCTCCCATTTTGAAGTCATCGAAATATCTCATTTCTTCCTCCCTTTCAACTTGGTTAAGTGGTCGAGTAGTTGAGTGGTTAAATTGTAAGTTCTCAATAAACCATGGCTGTATTAGAAAATCCCCCTCAATCCCCCTTTGCAAAGGGGGAAGCAGTCGGAATGCCCGTACTTATTGAAATGTTACGTTAAATTGTTGAAATGATATTAATTAGGTGTCATTTACACCAAACTATTTGACCTCATATATTCAGACGCTTGGCAATATCGTTCTTCATGACCTCAGTTGCCCCACCCCCAATACTCCATACGCGTACATCCCTGTACATTCTTTCTATGGGGTATTCCTTCATATAACCGAAACCCCCGTGGATCTGGAGACAATCATAGGCCACGCGATTAATCATCTCAGCACAAAATGCCTTGCAGATGGATATCTCTTTGGCCCAGTCAAGACCCCATGCATACATGCGAGCGGCATGATATACGAGTTGCCGGCCCGCCTCTATCTGAATTGCAATGTCGGCCAGCTTGTGTCGTATCGCCTGATGCTGGGACAGGGATTTGCCAAAGGTCTGTCGCGCCTGGGCATAGGCAATGGTATCATCCATGGCCTGCTGAGCATGGGATACACAGATGGCCGAAATGACCAATCGTTCATCCTGGAAGTTGTTCATGATGTAATAGAATCCGCGATCCTCGTCTCCTAAACGGTTTTCACGGGGAATGCGGCAGTCCTCAAATGTCAATTCTGCCGTATCTGATGCCAGCCACCCCATCTTTTCTAACTTTTTGGCAGAAAATCCATGGGTGTCTTTCTCCACAATAAATATACTGATGCCTCTGTGACCGGCTTCCGGGGAGGTCTTTGCCGCCACAAAAAGGATTTCGGCATTATAGCCATTGGTAATGAACGTTTTTGAGCCATTGAGTATATATGAATCCCCATCCCTCCTGGCCGTGGTCTTGATACCAGCCACATCAGATCCCGCATCAGGTTCGGTCACGGCTATGCCGCAGCGTATTTCTCCACTAATAATCCGTGGAAGATACTTCTGCTTTTGTTCCTCATTTCCCTTACGGGCGAGGTGAGGGGAGGCCATATCCGTATGCATAGTTACCGCGGCCATAACACCAGCCGAACGGCATCGGGCAATCTCTTCTGCGAGAACAAGGGTCATGAAAATATCCCCTCCTGATCCGCCGTATTCGACAGGATGTCGGATTCCCAGATATCCCATTTCACCCATTTTCTTAAAGAGGCTCTTAGGGATAGATCCTTCCTCTTCCCACTGGTCCACATGGGGAACAATCTCGTTTTCCACAAATCTCTTGAGGGATTCCCGCAGAATATTATGTTCTTCTTTAAAGATATCCCGGTACATAGAAGACTCCTATACCTAAACTGAGCGGTTCCAGGTTCAAGGTTCAAAGGTTATAATCTATTCACTTCGCAGCACAATACCAACATTAATCTTTTTTCACCCATTGGGTGAAAGATGCTTGTCGTCTCTGCTAAGGTATCACTCTTTTGATATCAGACAGTTAGGGCTCTTTAACCGTGAACCGTGAACGTTGAACCGCTTAACCTAGGCTAAATAAAAGCATGGTCATCTGATTGCCCGTGCCTGTGGCCCTGAAATGCAGCTCTCGTCCAGGATATCAAATCTTCATGGCTGCGCCATACCCCTCCTCTATGGCCTCTAATGCCTTGCGAGGCCGGAGGGCATCCCCGATGACATGGCAGGGAATGCCTGTGCTCTCGATTTCTTTTGAAAGGCGGTTGTTGGAAACCTGTTCAACCGAAACTATTGAAAAGTCCCCTTTAATATGATGTTCTCTTTCACTGACCATTATCTCTGCTTTTGAATTGTCTGCACTGATCAACCTGGCCTGTTTAAATACTTCCACCTTCCATTTCTTGAGAGAATTAAGCAAATCGAATCGTCCTATGGGCCCCATATCAGGTGCAAAATGATCACCTTCCTCAACAACAGTTACATCCTTTCCCTGGTTCGAAAGTAACAACGCCGTCTCTAATCCGATCTGATTAGCGCCTAAAACAACCGTATGATCTGATAGATCGCTTTTGCCGGTGAAGATATCAGCAGCAGTAAAGATCCGTTCGGGGTCGGTTCCGGGAATCTTCATTCTCTGAAACGGTGCCCCTGTGGCAAGGATCACCGCATCAGGATTTGTCTCCTGGAGATACTCCGGGTTTACCTCCCGGTTCAGGCTTACTTCAACTCCCAATCTGTTGATCTCTCCAAACAGGTAATCCAGGTACTCTGAAAATTCTTCTCTTCCCGGTATCATGGCTGCAAGGCGCAGGTTTCCGCCCAGTTCCTTGTTTCTTTCGCAGAGCGCCACTTCATGCCCCCTTTGAGCAGCGGCAATGGCCGCCTGGATCCCGCCGGGACCTCCTCCGATGACCAGCAGCCGTTTCCTTTGAGAAGCAGGATGAAGCGCCCATGCCCTCTCGCGGCCCATGACCGGATTGCCGACACAGCTTATGGGGTCGTTCTCTACTTTCTTGATTCCGCCCAAGAGCCTTTCTATGCACGCCTGGCCGCAACCAACACAGGGCCTGATCTCTTCCAATTTCTGTGCCCTGATTTTTATGACTAAATCAGGGTCGGCCATCAGGGCCCGGCCCATGGAGATCAAATCAGCAGTGCCCTGTTCAAGAATCTTTTCCGCCAACAGGGGCGATTTAATCCTGCCTGAAGCAATAACCGGGACCGTTGCTACTTCCTTGACGGCCCTGGAAAGAGGTGCAAAACACCCGCACTCAGAACCAATGAGCGGGATCGTGGGAGGATCGGAGCCATATACACCTGCCGAAACATGTACGACATCAGCCCCTGCCTGGATCAACCAGGGGGTTATTTCCACAGCCTCATTGAGGGTACACCCGCCTTTAATGTAATCCTCACCATTCAGGCGGAAAAACACGGGTATTTCCGAACCAACTGATTTTTTGACTTCAGAAACAGTCTCGATGGCCAGGCGTGCCCTGTTTTTAAGGCTCCCCCCATAACTGTCAGTTCTGTGATTGGCATTTTGAGATAAGAACTGATTGATCAGATAGCCATGTGCCCCATGAATCTCCACGGCGTCAAAGCCCGCCTCTTTTACCCTCCGGGCCGCTTCCCCAAAACTCCTGACAACAACTTGAATTTCATCAATTGTCATTGCCCTGGGGGTCTCGGTACACAGTGCTGGGGCCGGGATAGGGGATGGCGCTAATGGTTGATCGCCAATGAGCGCCGATTTAGTCTGCCTGCCGCCATGGGCGATCTGCATGACTATTTTACCATCGGAGTCATGCACTGCCCGGGTCAGCCTTTGAAATCCGGGAATGTGACGATCATCAAACATGCCGCACTCTCCCTTGAATATCCTTCCCCGGGGATGAACTGCCGTGGCCTCCACAATAAGCAGGGCCGCTCCTCCTGCGGCCCTGGCAACAAAATAGTCTATGAGTCTCTCGGTAGCACTACCATCTTCCGCCGCATACCCTGTGCCCATGGCCGGCATGACAATACGGTTTTTTAAATGGAGGGTCCCGATATCAATTGGGCTGAGGAGTTTTTTAAAAGCCATTTTGTTCAATAAACCTCTCGTAATTACCCAAGTATTTATTAGACAGGATAACAGGATTAACTTGGTTTTTAATTCCTGTAAATCTTCTAACTATCCTGATAGCCCGTTCCTTGCTATAGGATTAAGTGATTAGTTTAAACCCTTCTATTGTAATTTGGTTTGACCTGCTCTCCTGATTGATCGGGAGTTAATTTGAATATTCGTTTTACATTTAAGAGAGACCTAAAAAGATTATATTAATTCCTTATTCGGGGTCTATCTATAAGGCATTTTACCAGGATATTTCTTTTAATTTACTGGATTATTACAATAATGTCTTGTTTGTGACTTTACATAGATTCCTGTTTATCCTGTTATCCTGTCTAAAAAAGAAACACCTGAATAGCAACAACCTCTCTAAGCCTTTTCCACAATTACTGATGTTCCGAGACCACCTCCCACGCATAGAGTCGCCAGGCCATAGCGCACATCCCTTCGCAACATCTCATGGATAAGTGTCGTCATCAGCCTGGCGCCCGTGCAGCCGATGGGATGTCCTAAGGCGATGCCCCCGCCGTTGACATTGATAATTTTATTGGACGAAAGACCCATGCCCTTAAACTCTATGATATCCGCCATAGCCTGGGCAGCAAATGCCTCGTTCAATTCTATTAACCCGATTTCCTGGAAATCCATCCCGGACCTTTTTAGGACCCTGGCCGTAGCCTCCACGGGGCCTAATCCCATGTATCTCGGATCCACGCCGGCAGACGCAAAGTCCTTGATCGCTACCAGCGGCGTAAATCCATTTTTAACTGCCATCTCTTCTTCCATAAGGAGAAGGGCAGCGGCACCATCGTTTAGCCCGCACGAATTCCCCGGCGTAACCGTGCCATCGTTTTTAAATGCAGGTTTCAGCCGTGCCAATTTCTCTAAAGAGATGTCCGGCCTGGGATGCTCATCATTTTCGAATACAAATGTCTTCCCTTTTTTGGCTTGAACCTCGATGGGCATAATTTCTTGCTGGAATAAACCGTCTTTAATAGACCTGGTGGCCGTATCGTGGCTTTTCAGGGCATATGCGTCCTGTTCGTCACGGCCTATTTGATACTTCTCAGCCAGGTTTTCAGCGGTGAGCCCCATGTTACAGTAGCCAAAAAGTTCTTCCGGTCCACCCACGGTCTCTGCGGCATCGGTGAACCAGTCATAGAGCTTTCCATGACCAAGCCGATAGCCCCACCTGGCGCTGTCAATGAAATAAGGTAGGCTGCTCATGTTTTCAGCCCCGCCAGCCACCACAACACTGGCCTGGCCGGTTTGAATCAGCATGACCCCTTCGCATATGGCCTGGAGTCCCGAGGCGCACTGTCTGTCCACGGTATAGGCCGGGATGCTGACTGGCAGGCCGGCGCGGAATAGGGCCTGGCGTGCGCAATTCAGATAGTGGCTGGTCTGATATGCGCAACCGAACACTACCTCATCAACCGCCTCAGCCTCAAGGCCGGTCCTCTTCAGTAGTTCCTTAATGACCGTCCCGCCTAATTCATAAGAGGGAATGGCCTTCAGGCTACCTCCATATGTTCCTACTGCCGTGCGAACGGCCCCAACAATTACTGTCTTTTTCATAAAATCACCTTTTCCACTTGCTCTTTGACCCTAGTCCTTATTCCGTAATAGTTCAGCTATTTTGACAGGATTAACAGGATTGACATGATAATTTGTTTCATCCTGTTTATCTGTTATTTTAAATCCTTGACCTTACGTTTTACCTCAACTTTCCTTTCCCCAAAATTAAGAATAAGTTCTATAGGTTTTCCTGTTGCAACAAGATAATTGACTAATTGTACCTCATGAGCTTTAATGATTCTCTGAACTGACTTCAGTTCTAACATAATGGTATCATTGACTATAATGTCAGCTACGAATTCTCCTACAATTTCATTTTCGTAAAAAATGTAATAGGTTTTTGCGATTCTGCTTCCAGATCAGATTTATATAATTCAATTAGCAAACATTTTTCATATACACTTTCGAGAAAGCCAAACCCCATTTTATTATATACACGATAAGCACAGCCTATAATCTTTTCCGTCAAATCTTGATATTCCATATTTCCTCTTTCAGGATGTGATAAATAATTTTGATTAACTGGATTTAAATCATGTATATCCATGCCTGCCCCGCGGAACGCGGGGTTATCCTGTCAGATTTTTTCTACTGGTGAACTATTGCCTAATTCCTACTTGATGTGCCTCTCATCAGGACCCGTATACACGGCCCCATGCTCAGGCGGAATAATGCGAAGCGGCACTCCCTCTTTTATCTCCTCCACAACATGGGCGATGATGCCGCACATATAGGAAACAGCGGCAATGCCCGCCATCTCTAAAGGATCAAATCCCATCTCATTTAGAACGCAGGCCATCATGCCGTCGATATTCAAGGGTATCTCTTTGCCCGTTACGCGCACAAACTCCTTGTGTACGGCCTCATAAATTTGGCTTTTCTCTCCCCAGAACCCGCATTCCCGTGCCACTTTCTTGAGGGCCTCAGATCGCGGGTCCACCTTGCGATAGGTGGGGTGTCCAAAACCGGGAATGCGTCTCTTGCTTTTCAGGCATTCAGCCACGATCTGTATTGCGGCGTCTTCGATACTCAAATCCCGGGAAACCATCATTTCGTGTGACTCATTGATAAAACCCGCAGAATCCTGAGGCGATACCGTATAGGAACCCATGGTCAGGATGCCAGCGGCTATGCCCGGTATAGGAGAATCAGGAAAGGCCGAGGCGGCGAACCGTGCGGCAGGGGCTGTGGACGCAACAAACTGGTGATCCGGGATCGAGCATAGTACAGCATTTAAAAGCCGGGTTTCCTCTTTTGCGGGAAGTTCACCCCGCAGGGTCAGGTACAGGGTTTCCGTGTAAGTGAGGTTCTCTATGATTTCCTCAAGCGGGTAGCCCCGTATAAGGCAGGTTTTTTCCACGGCATGACTGATTTTAGTCTGCCAATAATCATCCCATTTCCCTTCCTTGATATAGCGGCCCACATTTCTAACTTTGCCCCAGCGGTCTTTTGTAGATGTCATTTCCTTGTTCTCCTTCCATGAATGACGCGGTTGAGATTTGCATCTGAGTGGTCTCAGGGCCTGCAATAAATGATATTAGAGAAAAGTGGAGCTCAGGAAATCAGGATTTATCCTCTTTAAAATACGAACGATATTATTTAACTGGACCTCAACGGTCCCTTCGTACATTTCCACAATGCGGTTATCCCGGTATCTCCTCTCCACATCCTGCTCCAGGAAATAACCGTAGCCGCCAAATACAGTAATCGCGTCATCAATGATCTTCTTGGCGGTTTCAGGCACGTGATGTTTTACTATGGAAGTAAAGAGGGGTATGCTCCCTGACATATTCGCAGTTCCATGATCACATAACCAGGCACCATAATAGTTGAGCCACTTGATGGATTGTATCTGACTCCACATCCTTGCTAACTTATGACCAATTCCCTGAAAATCGATAATAGGCGTCTCGAACTGCCGCCGCTCTTTAGCATGGTTCAAGGCCTTTAAAAATGCCCCTTCGCAATTCCCCAGGGCTTGGGCGCCTATTTCAATCCGGCTTTCATCCAGGAAATCAAGAACATTCAGGAGGCCCCTTCCCCGTTTTCCCAAAATATTTTCCTTTGAAATCTTTAAATCCTGGAAAACAAGCTCACTACTGGAGGCCATCCGCAGTCCCATTTTGTTAGGTATATCATTTATCTCCATTTTACCATCAAGCCAGGATGAAGAATCCCTCTCTACCAGGATAGTGGTCATCCCTTTTCCAGGTCTCGCATCCGGATCCTCCTGGGCAAGGACAATGAAAAAATCTGCATACGCACCATTGGTGGTAAAAATTTTAGTGCCATTGAGGACAAAACCATCTGCCTTTTCTTCTAAGGTGGTCTCCATTCGTGTGAGATCACTCCCATGATCAGGCTCGGTGAATGAAACTGCCGACACCCAGTCTCCTTTAACAAGTGGCCCTAAGAACTTCAGGCGCTGCTCCGCGGTACCGAAGATTTTCACTATCTTTGCCGGCAGGTAGGCAAGGTGTATTGCCATACCCATACCGGAATCAGCCTTGCAAAACTCCTCTATTACGAGGACATTTTCCATAATCCCTAAACTGCCCCCGCCCACATCATCAGGATAATCCAGGCCGATAAAGCCCAGCTCTCCAGCCTTTTTATATATTTCACGGGGAAACCGGTGGTTCAATTCACACTCCTGGATCAGTTCCGATTGGAATTCACCGCTGGCAAATTCAGCAGCGGCTTTTTTGATATCTTTCTGTTCATTGGTTAATGAAAAATCCATGGTATACCCTCATCTTAAGTTCAGCCCTGAACGTAAGGAAATTACTTCCTGCTTAACTCTCTTCCTATAATCATTTTCTGGATCTGGTTGGCGCCTTCAAAAATCTGGGTCAGCTTTGCATCTCGAAACATCCTTTCGATTGGATAATCTTTGATATAGCCATACCCTCCTAAGACCTGGACCATGTCTGTCGTTATCTTCATGGCCGCGTCGCTGCAAAAATATTTTGCCATGGATGCCAGCTTTGTATTCTTCCGGCCAGAGTCAAAACCTATGGCAGCCCTTTCCATAAGGCCCCTGCTGGCCTCAATCAGAGTGGATGCCTCGGCCAAAATAAACTGTATTGCCTGATGTTCTATGAGTGGCTTTCCAAATGTGTGCCGCTGTCTGGCATATTTAATGGTATAATCCAGGGCTCCTTCGGCCAGGCCGAGTGCTAAGGCGGCAACAGCAGGACGTGACATATCAAAATCACCCATAGCAATTGTGAAACCCTCCCCAGGTTTTCCCAGCATATTGACCTTTGGTATAAGAACATCCTCGAAGATTACCTCTGCGGTGTTGCTGCCCCGAAACCCACACTTGTCCTCGACTTTACCGATGGAAATTCCTTCCAATTCCCTTTCCACCACAAAGAACGTGAGTTCTTTTTCCCCGGTTTTTGCGAGGACCGAGTAAAGACCGGCAACGGCGCCGTTAGTGGCAAAGACCTTCCTCCCGTTCAAGACGTACATGTCATCAGATAGAACGGCAGTACTCGAAATGGCTTGAACATCAGAACCGGCCCCGGGCTCTGTCACAAGGTAGCCCATCAGATTCCTCTGATCAGAGATCATGGGAAAGTATTTTTCCTTTTGATCGCCATTCCCTGCTAAAATGAGAGGATAACTTCCCACCGCCTGGATAACTAACAGGAGGGATGAAGAAGCACAGGCCTTTGCGATCTCTTCAATGGCCAGGCAGAGGGTATGAGCAGGATTCTGTGGCCAGCCATCGTATTCCTCAGGGAGCATGATCTGAAATAGCCCCAGATCCCAGAATAAAGACACAACGTCCCAGTTGAAGGTTCCCGTTCTGTCTGTTTCGGCCGCAGCCGGGGCGATCTTATCACGTACTGCCCTTTGAACATTGGCAAGGAGTATTTTTTGCTCTTCGGTTAATGTATTCATTTTCAGAGTGATCCTTTTTCGTATGCCTTACCGGGGTTAATTGCCAGGCAGCACTGTCCGAACTCCAATCCCTGATAATTCAATTTAGGTGGTGACAGAGCTTCTGATAAATCTCTTTGGTAGATGCAGGGCATCCTTTGACTTCCACCGCGCCTTTATGCTCCGGGTTCGCTTTCACGCTGCATTTTCCTAACAGGAAGATTCTCTCTGACTCCGCGTGCGCCGTGTTTCGTCCCAGACAGATCTCCACCCCTTTGAAGCGCCTGCCTTGATTTTCCCTGAAAAACCGGTTCAGGCCGGCGAATGCAGTGACCGTGCATCCGGAACAGAAATGATTCCCAGGGTCCTCACACGCAATTCCACTGATCCGGTATTTTTCGAGCAGCTCTTCGCACCAGGGGTATTCCCATATAAGTTTTTTGGCCACATCTACAATCCGTTCTCCCCTGATATCGAGCCGGGATAAATCCAGGGACTGGCCCTGACTGTTGGCAATGTAACGGAGATAGTTGACCTCACTGGGATCTATGCCGATTACGGAAGCCCCCACCATATCCACCGAGACCATGTCCCTGCCCGCAATGATGAGGTTCATGGGATGAATATCCTTGCCCATGGGACCCTTTTGGAGACCATAGAGGCCGTCGATAATGGTCAAATCTACCTTGATCTGCTGCCCGAGGAAGGCAATGAATTTTTCCAGATTCTGTTTGTGAAAGGTTTTTTTGCTTCCTGGACTGAGGCAGCCTTTTAGATTCTTTATGCCTAAGGTAACCTTTGTCTGGGCGTGGGTTTTAAGGACCGGGAAATTGATCAGAAAATCGGTCTCTATGGGTGCCCTAGCAACCCTGATTTTGATGCCATCGACTCTAAATTCTTTAAAAGGGCCGCGGTTAAAGTCAACGGTTTTGACGCCATATTTTGCCGCTAACTGGCTCATGCCTGACCAGTCCATGGCCGTGGCTGTACTGGTGCCTAACTCCTTTACCTGGATTGAGCCGTCTCCTATGGATATGTCACTTAGTCCGTTTTCTATGAGGATAAGGATCAACTCTTCCATGAGGGTCGTCGAGGTGACCATGCCTGTGGGTTTCTGGGAGGGCGGTCCGCTGATCACAAGGTTTGGTTTTATGAGGACTCTGTCACTTTTCTTTAACCCGGCCAATCCTTCACAAAGGTCCAGTGCCTTGTTCAGCGATCTGGAATCGCGCTTATATTTGACTATGGAAACAACCTCTTTATCAGTTGTCACGATTCTATCCCTTGCCGCTTATACGGCTAATTTCAGGATCCTCCGGGCGTTTTTATACAGCACCTTTTTCACCACCTCCGGCTTATACCCACCGACCTCAAACTCATCGAGCCATCGTTTGGGAGGGATTTCAGGATAATCAGAACCGTACATAAACTTATCCTGCAACCGGCCATTGATCTCCCTCTTCAGATTTTCCGGAAAATATTTGGGGGCCCACCCCGAAAGGTCATTAAATACATTTGCCTTGTGCAGCAGAACTGCAATCTGCTCTTCTATCCAGGGCCATGCAGGGTGGATCATAATGATGGTCAGATCAGGAAAATCCGCGGCCACATCGTCTATATAAGGAACGGGTTTCGTGTATTTCAACCGGTAACCGTGCCCCCCTGGCATACCGGCCCCGATACCTGTGGTCCCGGTGTGAAAAGAAACCGGGACATTCAATTCAACACACTTTTCATAAAGCGGGTAGAATCGTCTGTCATTCGGGAAAAATCCCTGGGCCGATTGCTGGAACTTAAGTCCCATCAGGCCGAGTTCTTTAATACATCTTTCAAGCTCTCTTGCAGCCCATTTCCCTTTCCAGGGATCGATCATGGCCCATCCCCCGATAAAGACATCAGGAAACTTTTTGATCAGCCCGGCCACTTCATCGTTTGTACCGGACGTGTCGTAACCGCTCTCGGCCTGGCCATCCCATCCGATCAAGAGTGCCTTGATGTCAAGCGCTCTGAACTCTTCTGCTAATTCTTCATCGGTTCTGATCTTTTCTTCCATCCTGTAATACTTTGGCATAAACTCTGCCACTTCTTTTCCCCACCTCCGTTCATAACAGAACGGTGCGGTACTCGGATGTACATGAACATCAATAGCTCTCATCTTGTTTTCCTCCTTTAAAATTTCTCAAAAATCATAATACTGCAATCATCGTACCGTTACAATTTCCTATGGCGGGTTGTCTGCAAAGTCCCCTTTTTCCTTACTCATAACGGCATAAAAAAGTCAATGATGTGCACATAACCTATTGTTATTCTGTAAATAAGTATTCCAGACGAACTCCTAAAGGGGGTACGAAACGCCTTTCACGTATCTTGGGCTATTAGCGGGAGCTCCCGTTGTCAGATGCTTTAGACAGGGAGAAAATGAAACTCTCTGAAGATACCCTGATTACCTATGAAAAATTGACGCTATATCTACTGATTCAGAGAAAACGAAATGACAAATCACAATGGTTGGCCCAGGCAGGATATTCCCTTAAAAACTGGCAGGTATTGGAAAATGATCTATAAATTATTTGAAGAGGTTGTTTTAAAGAAAGATATTCCTAAAAGGGGACTTAAGAAAGGTGACGTTGCGACTATTGTTGAGCACCATCCTGTTTCTGACGGAGAAGACGGTTATTCGTTAGAACTATTTAATGCGCTTGGAGACACAATAGCAGTGATCACTGTACCTGAGTCTTCAATTGAACCTTTAACTGAAGATGAGATTTTCAGTATTCGTTCATTCGCAACAGCACGGTGAATCCGCCTCTAATGACAGAACCAAAGAAACCGATATTCATAATACGATATCTGTTTTTATTCTTCTCCTTAAACGGACGTAATCAAACGATTATATCTTCTCTCTCCATCATACTTCCCTCAATCAAGGCCTGGCTGGCAGGGATGCGGACTGTATCGAAAAGCTCCAGACGAATCTTGCATTCCCACGGTCTCCACTTAATGTGCATTTGTATAATAACACCTTAACGCAGGCTCGTAAAAAAAATTGATGCACCTCTTCGCGATCGTGACTCGAGACTCTTGAAAAATGGTTCCACAACATGCTTTTATATGAAAGTTGAGCAAAGGGTTGCTTGACTTTTCACGACCCTATTGTATACTTGGTAAACAGTAGCGATCAATTCATAGGTTCCAGAGTTTCTTCAATGGATATCAAGCAACTTCCTTATCAAATAATGGACATGCTTTCGGATGCAGTGGCTGTTATGGACCAGAACGGCGTGGTGGTATACACTAATGGCGCTTTTCAAAGACTATATAACCCATTGTATGACCCCGCCAAAAAAACGCCCTGCCAGGAGCTACAGAACCTGAATCTTAGATTTTTGCAATCAGGGAAGATTTTTACCTCGGAACGTGTCTTGGTCCCCCCTATTGGCAAGAAGTTCGAGGTCTTTGTTTATTCTTTAGACAGACGGGGACAGACAAAAGATTTCAATCTTGTCCTGGTAAAAATCGAAGGCCATCGAACGGTGCCTGAATTTACCATGGCCGAGGAACTGGTAAACTCCTATATCAACGAGCAAAAGATCCTTTCAGAGAAGCTGGCCCCCGAGTTCCGTGAGTTGAAAGGCGATGACTCAGCATTTAAGATGGCGCTCATCAATGCCCAGAAGGCCGCCAGGACTGACTTGCCTGTATTGATTTTTGGAGAGAGCGGTACAGGCAAGGAAGTCCTGGCGCGGGCCATTCACTTAGCCAGTTACCGGAAAAAAAAGCCGTTTGTGGATATCAATTGTGCGGCCATACCGGATAACCTTATCGAAAGCGAACTGTTCGGGTATGAACGGGGCGCCTTTACCGGGGCACGGCGGGAAGGGAAACGAGGGCTTTTTGACCAGGCACATGAGGGGAGCATTTTTATGGACGAAATCGGAGACGCCTCCCCTCAGACACAATCAAAGATCCTTCGGGTTTTGCAGGAGGGGCAGTTTAAAAGGATAGGAGGGTCCGCGAATATCCAGGTGGATGTCCGTCTTATTTCAGCGACCAACAAAGACCTATCCGCCTTGATTGGTAAAGGAAGGTTCCGCGAAGACCTGTTTTACCGTTTGAACACCATAACTATCAACCTGCCGCCCTTAAGTGAACGTCAGACGGATATCCGCCTGTTAGTTAACCATTTCTTGATGGAATACGCCGAGCGGGAAGGCCGGAATTTGAGGTTTTCTCCTGATTCCATGGAGCTGTTGGAATGTTATGAATGGCCAGGAAATGTTCGAGAGCTAAAAGGTGTAGTGGATTATGCCGCCACCATGGCCACAGGCTCTCTGCTCACCCCTGATTCACTTCCCAGTTTTTTGTACGCTCAAAATAAACCCCGCCGAAAGAAAAATAGACAGAGTGATTTACCTTATTTTATGGCCGCAGACAGGAAAAGCCTCCTCACCACGGTACTCCGGCAAGTTGAGAGAAACCTGATAAAAAAAGTGCTTGAAAGGTCGAAAACCAAAACAGAGGCCATCAAGACCCTCGGCATAAGCAGGAGGACCTTTTACGCCAAGATAAAACAATACGATCTCGAATAACCAGCCTGATTTGTTTACTAATTAGACAACCGGTCATACCCTTATCCTTCTGCCCTCTTTCGTTCCTATAAATATTAATATAAATCAAATAGTTACACCCTATGGCCCATTTATTGCTGTACATTGGCAAGAGTTTTACTTGCGAGATAAGGAGGTAAAAAATTGAAAGACGTTGTTATTGTTAGCGGGGTGCGGACTCCCATCGGGAGGTATGGCGGGACCCTAAGGGATGTACCGGTATACAAACTGGCCAGTCTGGTTTTAAAGGAGGCGGTCAAAAGGGCCGGGGTAAAGCCTTCTAATGTAGAAGACGTGATCATGGCCCAGTCTTACCAGAATGGTGAGTGCGCAAACGGGGCTCGCATGGCGGTTCTTGACGCCGGATGGCCCGTGGAGGTCCCGGGAGTGACATTGGATCGCCGATGTTGCTCGGGCCTGGATGCCATTTTTTTTGGTGTCATGAAAATCCAGACCGGAAATGCGGATATAATTGTTGCCGGCGGAATGGACAGTATGAGCCAGGCGGAATTGTATATTCCGGGCCATATCAAATGGGGACTGGGAGGCAAGAAAGACGAGAAATGGGGATTTATGCCAAGGGGACACGGGGCCCTTTCCATGTGGGGGATACCCGTTTATGACCGGATACAGCGCGCAAGGGTCATGTCCCAGCCTGTTGAAAGATTCGGTGAACTCAATTCCATGATGACCTGGGCGGAAAAGGCGGCCAAAAACGAAAATGTCTCCCGCAAGGAAGCAGACGAATGGGCTTTACGAAGCCAGCAGAAGGCTATTGCCGCCATTGACTCAGGGAAATTCAACGAAGAAATTGTTCCAATCCCGATTCCGCAAAGAAAAGGGGAACCATTAATCTTTGATACCGATGAAACACCCAGGAGGCATACGACCTTGGAGAAACTCAACCAGTTGCCGCCAGTCTATCCTGATGGCGTGTGCACTGCAGGCAACTCCTCCACAGAGAACGACGGCGCGGCCGCCGTGGTATTGATGACAGAGGACAAGGCTAAGGAATTGGGCCTTGAACCCATGGCCTGTTTCAGGTCTTGCGCTGTGGCAGGGGCTGATCCTACCCTAACTTATCCCGCGGTGCCTGCATCCGTGGATAAGGCCCTCCATAAGGCAGGGATTACTATAGATGAAGTGGACATAATTGAGATACAGGAGGCATTTGCAGTACAGGCATTAGCGGATGCAAGGATGATGGGAATCAGGGAGGAGGAGTTTGACAAAAAGATAAATATCAATGGTTCCGGTGTTTCTCTTGGCCACCCCATAGGCGCGACCGGGGCCATGAGACTGGTCACATTACTTTATGAGATGAAAAGGTGCGGTTCCCGCTATGGATTGGAGACAATCTGCGGTGGTGGGGGCCTAGGAATAGCAGCGGTGCTTGAAAGGAGCTGATGGGAGAAAGATAATGACAGTGCTAACAATTGTTGAATGTGCCCCAAGAGATGGCATGAGATTGGTGAAAGGGGATATTTCCTTGGAGGAAAAAGCCTCTTTCATCGACGAGTTGTCATTAACTGGTATTAAAAAAATTGAGGCAGTATCGTTTGTTCATCCCCAGCTTATACCTCGAATTGGAGATGCGGAAGATGTAATGAAGTTGGTACAAAAAAGGCCAGGGACTTCATATATTGGTGTAACTCCAAGCGAGGTAGCCTGCCGAAGGGCTATGCTCACGGATATCGATGATATCCTGGTGCTTGTTGCTGCAAGCGATGTATTTAATCAGGTCGCTCTGGGTTATTCATTAAGGGAGATGATGAATAAAGTCCTGCCCTCCATTATTAATGTGGCCTTGAACAAAGGGAAAGGTATCAGGGCATACATACTGACATCTTTCGGTTGTCCCTATAATGGAAATGTGCCGGTGCGTCAAGTTGAGGAACTTGTTTCAAAACTGGATTTTATGAAGGTGAATGAAATTTCTCTTGTTGATAGCACTGGCATGGCCACACCTATGCTTGTCAGGGAGCTGCTTTCAACATTGTGTAAAATGGATTTAAATGCCGGTCTTGCCGTTCATTTTCATGACACCAGGGGCATGGGAATGGCCAATGCCATGGCTGCCTTTGAGGCGGGGATAAAAATTTTTGATACTGCCGTTGGGGGGATGAGTACCCTGCCATTCGGCGCGCCTGAACAGCAGGTGTCAACGTGGAACATTCCAACAGAGGACCTGGTCAATATGTTTGAATCAATGGGTGTTAAAACCGGGATTGATTTGGATCGTCTCCTTTCCTGCGTAGCCATAGCAGAAAAGATGACAGGAAGAAAGCTCACAGGCCATATCCTCAGAGCAGGCAACACTCATCAAATCTTCAAAACTCCCCAAAGACTAAAGATAAGCTAATCGGAGGAATACAATTTATGGATTTTGAACTTACTGAAGAACATTCTATTTTTAAGGAGGCTATTAGGGGTTTTGCTCAGGAAGAAATTGCTCCATTAGTTGATGAGGCTGAAGAGACTAACATTTTCCCAAAACAGCTTTTCAAAAAGATGGGTTCGCTCGGCTTCTTATGTCCCAGATACCCTGTGGAGTTAGGAGGGGGCGGTGGAGATAAGATTATGGATTGTATTATGGCAGAAGAGCTAAACAAGGTAAATGCAGGAATTGCCGCGTCACTTATGGTTCAAGCTGGTTTAAGCACTCAGCCCATTTATCGCTATGGCTCAGAGGAACAGAAAGAGAAGTTTCTTATCCCCGCAATTAAAGGGGAAAAAATCGCCGCGTTTGCCCTTACTGAACCAAATTCAGGCTCAGATGCCGCTTCTATAAAGACCCGGGCAGTACGGGATGGTGATTACTACCTTATTAACGGGACCAAGATATTTATTACCAATGGCCCTATATGTGATTTTGCAACGGTAGCTGCGTATACTGACCCAAGTAAACGTGGCGAGGGAATTAATCTTTTTGTTGTGGAAAAGGGAACGCCAGGGTTTTCAGTTTCTCGGAAGCTGGATAAAGTGGGAAATCGTTCTATTGAAACCGGTGAGCTGGTCTTTGAAGATTGCCGAGTCCCTGCCGAAAACATGATCGGTGATAAAGAAGGCGGTGGCTTTGACATGATTGCAGACACCCTTACACAAGGTCGCATAACCTATGGCAGCCGTTG